>NZ_JBFRDW010000069.1:0-13965 GCF_052113985.1 Pseudoduganella sp. RAF53_2
GGAAAGGGCGCGCACCTCGCCCGCCATGACTTCTTCTGCCTGCTGGCGCGTCATATCTTCCGTCAGCAGAGCAGCCGTGGCGCCCGCTTCGTCGGCACGCGCTTTCTGGTCCACCGCTTTCAGCAGACTGACGCTGCCGGCCAGCGTGGTACGAGAGGCCTCGACGAAGCTATGCATCAGGTGTCTGGACGGATCACTGAACACATCAACGCCGGCGAACTGTCCGCCACCATTTCCCAGCTGAGCCGACGCCATTTGCGGCCCCATCGCCAACGCTACCGCAAGCAGTACCACTTTACGCATGCCGATACCTTATGAATAATAGAAGCGCCACTGTACACGACAGCGGCGCTTGAAAGTTCACCAATTATTGCACCGACCCACGCCATGACTGCCTTTACCCCTTTCACGCTTGCCACGCCGCGCCTGACGCTGCGCTTCATCGCGCCGACCGATGCGCCGGCGCTGTTCGCAATGTATTCCGATCCCGAAGCGATGCGCTATTGGAGCAGCGGGCCGTGGGAGGATATCGCGCAGGCGGAATCTTATGCCGCTGCCGGTATGGCGGGCTATGAAAGCGGCGCCATGCTGCGCCTGGGCTTCGATATCGACGGTACGCTGGCGGGCGTCGTCAACCTGTACAAGTTCGATGAGCAGAACCGCCGCTGCGATATCGGCTATATGCTGGGCCGCAGCTCCTGGGGTAAGGGCTATATGCGCGAGGCGCTGGCGGCAGCGCTGGAATATGCGTTCAGCGAACTGCATCTGCACCGCGTGGAGGCGGATATCGATCCGCGCAACCACGCCTCAGCCAGGCTGCTGCAAAGCCTGCATTTCGTGAAAGAGGGCCATCTACGCGAACGCTGGATGGTGAATGGGGAAATCTGCGACAGCGATATTTACGGCTTGCTGCGCGCGGACTGGCGGCGCGCAGAGAACAGGTAGGCAGCGGCCAGGCCAATCGCCACCAGCAGCAGCGAGGTCGGTTCAGGAACACTGGCGGCAGGGCCGCCAAGCTCGTAACCCGCAGCGTCAACGTTCTTGAAGTAATTGGCGCCGGACAGCGTCAGCGAAGAATTCCAGCTGTTGGCAATCACGTTGCCGCCAATGGTGCCATTGCCGCCGGTGATATCCGCATTCGGCGCCAGCATGCTGCCCGCCAGCGCGATATTGCTGAAATCAAGCTTCATCGCGTCGACGAWGTTGTACAGCACATTGGCGCCACCGAAATCGCCCAGGCTGTGAATGGTGCCGTTTGCCGCGCCGCTCACATTGACGATGACGGTCGCGCCGGACGCGATACCACTGACGTTCAGCCAGCCGGCAGAGGTCAGCGCACTTGCGTCGAGATCAAACACTTCCAGCGCGTGATTGCCGCCGGTCAGATACAGGCCGCCGTACTGGGCGCGCGAGCTGCCGGWCGTCGCCAGCGTATCCAGTTCGGCGGACATATCCAGCGCATGCGCCGCCACRGCGGAAAACGTCAGTGGCAACTGTGTCGAATTGCTCACGCCATTTTGGCCAACCGACGCCGCCAGCGACGAACCACCGCCCGCGTACACCTTGCCGTTGTTCAGGGAGCCATTGCTGACGGTCAGTTTGCCGCCGGCGACCAGGGCGTAGCCGTCGTACGCTGTCTGGTTGCCGCCATTCAGACGGAAAGAACTCAGGTCCACATTCCCGCCGGCGACCACGGCGCCCGCCGTGCCGTTGTTCGTGCCCTTGAAATTGGCCGTGGTGAAGACATTGGCGCCGCCGATTCCGAGATCGATCACCCCCGCCTGCGCAGCGCCGGCCAGCAGGAGAGCGGCCGTTGCGGCCACCATGCTCTTCAACATTATCAATTTTCCAAAATGAAATATTAATTTCTCTAGTTTAACACGACTCGCAGGCTGCTCCCCGTGCAGTTCATCCGCAATTCGCCGCAGGTCAACCCCGCCAAGCAACGTTTCATCGGAAAGCCATAGGCAGGCCAGAGCGCCAGGCGTACATTGGCACCATCGATTTACATGGAGCAAACGATGAAAACTATTAACAAGACCTTCAAGCAGACCGTGAATGAGGTGCTGGACGCCTTCATCGCCATCGGCCGCCATATCGTGCGTACGCTGGAATGCATGTCCTGGCCCTCGCTGCTGGCGATGGCGCTGGTGGTGGCATTCTTCGTCAGCATTCTGCCGCTGGCATTGACGCTGTTCGTCGTCTTCCTGATCGCCAAGCTGGTGATTGGCTTCTTCGCCGCCAAGCACATCCGGAGGTAAGAAGATGGGAAGCCGTACCCGCAACGCCCTGAGCTTCGTCCGCGAGGTTGGCGAAACCGCCAGTTCCTTGTGGTGGAACTTCTTCGACTGGCTGGCGCAGGTGCCAATGCGCCAACTGGTCGTGACCTGGGTGTTGGCCCTGCTCCTGGCGACCACGCCGCTGGTGCATCCGCGTCAGGCTGGCTTGTTCATCTTCCTGTCGCTCGGTCTAAAGATTCTCGCGGGCGGCAAGCGCAAGGCGGAGATCGAAGCGCGCCAGGCATCCGCCCAGGCAGGCACGGAAACGCTGGAGCGCCGGCTGGTCGAAGCGCAGATGGCCGCGCTGCAGGCACAGGTGGAACCGCACTTCCTGTTCAACACGCTCGCTCTGATTGGACAGCTGATCGAAACCGATCCGCCGGAAGCAGCCAAGATCCACACGCACCTGATCGAATACCTGCGCTCCACCCTGCCGCAAATGCGCTCGCGCGGCAATGGCACGCTGGGCAAGCAGATTCAGATGTCGCGTTCCTATCTCGCCATCATGCAGGCACGTATGAAGTCGCGGCTGGCGGTGTCGATCGACGTGCCGAAGGAACTGGAAAGCGCCAGCTTCCCCGCCATGACCTTGCAGATCCTGATCGAGAACTGCATCAAACACGGACTGGAACCGAAGATCGAAGGCGGCCGCATCGACATTCGCGCCAGCATGGATAACAACATCCTGCAGGTCGACGTGCAGGACGACGGCGTCGGCTTCAATATGTATGCCGGCGATGGCGTGGGCCTGACCAATGTCCGCGAGCGCCTCAAGCTGCTGTACGGCGTGCGTGCTTCGCTCACCATCGAAACCCCGCTGGAGGGCGGCTGCCGCGCCACGATCCGCCTGCCTTTCGCACCTGATATTTTCGCCAAACCATGAGCCAGCCATCCGCCACCGCCGTTATCGCCGACGATGAAGATCCGATGCGCGACATGCTGCGCAAGCGACTGTCCGAAGTCTGGCCCGAGCTCACCATCGTGGCCGAAGCCAACAACGGTATCGAAGCCATCGCGCAGGCCGGCAAGCACCAGCCGGACATTGTGTTCCTCGACATCCGCATGCCCGGCCTGTCCGGTATCGAAGCGGCGCGCATGCTGTTCAACCGCTGCCACATCGTCTTCATTACCGCTTATGACCAGTACGCGATTGAAGCCTTCGAACAGGGTGCACTGGATTACCTGCTCAAACCCGTCAACGCCGAACGCCTGAGGCTCGCGTGCGGACGGCTGCAGACCCGCCTTGGCAAGCAGCCGAACAATATCGAGCGCCAGCTGGATCAGCTGATCCGCCAGACCACTGGCAAGCCCGACCGCGATTATCTGCACTGGATTCAAGCCCAGGTCGGGAACAGCCTGCGCATGATCAGCACCCGCGAAATCCTGTTTTTCCGCGCAGATGAAAAGTACACAAGGGTACAAACGCAACAGGGCGAAGTCCTGATCCGCAAGACCTTGAAAGAACTTGCAGACGAACTCGATCCGAATGAATTCTGGCGCATCCACCGCTCGACGCTGGTGCGCGTGGACGCCATCGCCGAGGTCACACGCGACCTGCGCGGACGGCAAATGGTCAAGGTGCGCAACTTCCCGGAAGAGCTGGAAGTCAGCCGCGGCAACACTCATTTATTCCAGCAAATGTAGCCAGCTCGCGCCCGCTTGCCCGCGTCCCAGCCCTGGTCTATATTGTTTGGACAGCCGCGTCCTGACCACATTTTTCAGGGAGAGAACACATGTCGACTATTCCGAAACAAACGCGCGCGACCATCATGCCCTGCCTGCGTTACCGCGACGCGCCGGCCGCCATTGACTGGCTGACCAAGGTGCTGGGCTTCGAGGCCACACTGATCGTTCCCAATGAAGACGGTACCATCGCCCACGCCCAGCTTTCCTATGGCAATGGCAATGGCAATGGCAATGGCATGGTCATGCTAAGCTCTATTTTCGACACCGAGTACGGCCGTCTGATGAAACAGCCGGCGCAAATCGGTGGCTTCGTCACCCAAAGCGCCTACCTCGTGGTGAGCGATGCCGATGAAGTGCACGCCCGCTGCGTGAAGGCGGGTGCGCCCATCGTGATGGAGCTGAAAGATGAAGACTACGGCGGACGCGGTTTCACCTGCCGCGATCCGGAAGGCCATGTTTGGAGCATCGGCACTTATGACCCTTGGGAGCAATGAATAATGGGACGCACTGTTCACTTTGAAATCCAAGCGACCGAACCGCAGCAGCTGATCGACTTCTACGCCGGCATGTTCGGCTGGAGCTTCAGCAAATGGGAAGGCGGCGATTACTGGCTGGTCGGCACCGGCGAGGTGGGACAGCCGGGCATCAATGGCGGCCTGTTGCCGCGCCGCGGACCACGCCCGGAGGAAGGAGCGAGCGTGAATGCGTTTGTCTGCACGGTGGATGTCGAGGATCTCGACAAATCGCTGGCGCAATTGAAAGAACTACAGGGCGTGGTGGCTGTGCCCAAGATGCCGGTACCCGGCGTGGGCTGGCTGGCGTATGCGAAGGACCCGGACGGCAATATCTTCGGAATGATGCAGATGGATACCGCTGCGWCCTTCGACAAGCACGATTAAGTTTCGAGCGCTTCCACCAAAGCCCGGTCCTGCACCTGTACCGGGCGAATACCAATTTTCTGGCTATACAGCGGAGGCAGGCGGCCGCACAGCGCGTGCAGCTGCTCTTCCGGCATGCCCGGCGTCACATACTGGAACTGGCACTGGTTATTTTCCGGCAGCGGCCCTTCCATCGTTGAACCATACGCGCCCAGGTTCATGAAACTGAGCGCGCTTTCATCCGGCCCTACTGCAAACACAAAGGTGCCGTCTTTCGGATGGCCGAGGTACTGGCGCACTTCCGCGCGGGTTGCGGCATCGGCGCCTTCCATCAGCTTGTAGCGCAGCTGGGCGTAAGCGCGGGTGCACTCCATGAAGGCGGTGCGGATACCGGAATGCGTGTGGCGCCCGTGGCTGCACAGGATCAGGTTACCGAAAGAGTCCAGCAACGCGACTGCATCGCCCTTCCCTGCCATGCCCTTGTCGCGCAGGCGCGCCTGATGCAGATATGGCGCCAGTCCCGCATCGGGACGGCGCGGTGCGCACTTGTAGGTCAGCGCATCCGGGAAAGTGCGCTTCAGCGCGGCCACGATGGGATGATCTTCCGGCAGCGTGGCCGGGTCTTTCAATTCATCGTGCGGAGGATCGACGTTGAACAGCTCCATCACACCAGGGCTGGTGGCTTCGAACACCAGCGAGCACAGTGCCTGAGTCGGTTCCGAAATCGTCTTGCCGATGAAGAAGGAGCGTGGCATTGCGCCTGCGCTGCGGCGCGCGTAGGAGGAGCTGCCCAGTACAGCGGGATAGGCGAACGTCTCTTCCGCTTTCGGGCGCAGCCCATTCGGCAGCGAAGTGAAATAGCCCGTGCCGTGATGGTTGATGCCGGCGCTGGCGTCCGGCGCGGCCACCAGCACGTTGAAGCCACCGGCCAGAATCGCACCTGCGCACATGCAGCATGGGTCGAGCGAGGTCACGATGGTGATCTCTTCGGGCGGCGGCAGTTCGCGGCCCTTGGCACGCTCGGCGTAGTACCAGTCAATCAACTGGCGTTCGCCATGCGCGGTCGGGTCGTAGATCAGCCCATGCTTGATGACGTTATTGTGCAGCGACTTCAGCACGTTGCCGCTCTGGTCGAGCATCACTCCCCCGACGCCAAAGGTGCCCTGGGTTTTCGCTGCAATGGCTTCGGAGGCCGCAATGGCCACCGCTGCCTGAACGTCAATCGTGCGCTTCATCCGTTTTACTTCTTGAGGTCCCAGCCGCCGAAAGCTTCCGGCAGCAGTTCGGCGGCCGTGGTTTCACGGATGTCGCCTTTCAGATTGGCCAGCACAACCGGCAGGCTGTTGCCGCCCATTTCCAGCGTCACCTGGCGGCAGGCGCCGCAAGGAGAGATGGGGCTTTCGGTTTCGCCAACCACCACCAGCTTGTCGAAGTCGCCCGGCCGATAGCCGTGAGCGACCGCGCTGAAGAAGGCGGTGCGCTCGGCGCAGTTGCACAGGCCATAGGACGCGTTCTCCACATTGCAGCCGTGGAAGACCTTGCCGTCCTTGGTCAGCAGCGCCGCGCCGACCTTGAAGTTGGAGTATGGCGTGTATGCCTTCAGACGCGCGGCTTTGGCTTCGACGATCAGCTGTTCATTGTTCATTGTTTGCTCCCTTTAAAACCAACGGCGTGGATCTGGTGGCTGCCACGATGTGGCAGCCACCTGTTTTACGCCGTGGGTTCTTATGGCCGTACCGTGCGATAAACGATCTTGTTGGCGGCAGGTGCTGCGTCGGCGATGGTGTAGGCAGCCTGGATTTCGCGCACGGCCTGCTCCGCAGCTTCCTGCGTACGGGCGTGCACCATGGCCAGCGGCTGGCCGGCTTGCACCGGCTGGCCCAGTTCCACCAGATCGGTCAGGCCGACGGCGAAGTCGATCGCGTCGGTTGGACGCTTGCGGCCGCCGCCCAGCGAGACGACGGCCAGGCCGATATCGCGGCAAACAGTCTGCGACGCAAAACCGGAACGCAGTGCCGGCGCCGGAATAACGATCGGCGCCTTCTCCAGGTGCTGGTCCATATTCTCCACCAGATCAGCCGGACCGCCCAATGCCTTGACCATGCGCGCAAAGCGGTCTGCCGCTTCGCCGGAATCCAGCGCATGCTGCAGCTTGGCACGGGCCTCCGTTTCGTTGGCGGCCAGCTTGCCCAGCACCAGCATCTCGGCGCACAGCGCCATCGTCACTTCATGCAGGCGCGCTGGACGGAACTTGCCGGTCAGGTAGTCGATGGCGCCGCGTACTTCCAGCGCATTGCCTGCCCATGGGGACAGGGATTCGTTCATATCGGTCAGCAGCGCCGAAGTCAGCGTGCCCGCGCCATTGCCCACCTTGACGATGGACTCGGCCAGTTCTACCGATTTCTCATAAGTGGGCATGAAAGCGCCGGAGCCGGCCTTCACGTCCATTGCCAGCACGTCCAGGCCTGCCGCCAGCTTCTTGGACAGGATGGAACCGGTAATCATGGCCACCGATTCCACGGTCGCGGTCACGTCGCGGATGGAGTAGAAACGCTTGTCCGACGGCGCCAGCGATGCCGTCTGGCCGATGATGGCCACGCCGACCTCCTTCACCACCTCGCGGAACTTCTCGTTGGTCGGCACGGTGGAGTAGCCCGGAATGGAATCGAACTTGTCCAGCGTACCGCCGGTGTGGCCCAAGCCACGGCCGGAAATCATCGGCACGAAGCCGCCGCAGGCTGCAATCATCGGGCCGAGCATCAGCGACACGACATCGCCGACGCCGCCGGTGGAGTGCTTGTCCATGACCGGACCTGGCAGGTTCAGATCCTTCCAGTTCAGCACTTCGCCGGAATCGCGCATGGCCAGGGTGAAGGCGACGCGCTCGTCCATGTTCATGTCGTTGAAGAAGACAGCCATTGCCAATGCCGCGATCTGGCCTTCACTCACGCTGTTATCGGTGATGCCTTTGACGAAGAACTGAATCTCTTCCTTGCTCAGCGCACCGCCGTCGCGCTTTTTGCGGATGATTTCCTGTGGGAGGAACATTTTTTATTCTCTTTTCATTTGAAAAAACCCGAGGCGGAACCCTGGTGGCTGCCACGATGTGGCAGCCACCTGCTTCACGCCGTTGGTTTTAGACGCCGTATGGAATCCAGATATTCTTGACCTGCGAAGCATGGGCCAGCACCGTGCGGCCGCCTGCCTGCGCAGTGCTGAACCAGTCACGGCCCTTGGCGCCGCCAGTCCAGGTGCGCTTCAGCGAACCGGCCGACAGCTTCTCCACTTCCGCGCAGCCTTCAGCCGAACCGTCGTGGCGCCACATCGCATCCACATCCGAGTGAGCCGCCAGGGTGCGCGCCAGTTCATCAGCCGAACCGGTCACGATATTCACCACGCCGCCCGGCAGGTCGGACGTATCGAAGATCTGGTACAGGTCCGTGGCCGACAGCGGATGCGCCTCGGAAGGCACAGCCACCACGCGGTTGCCCACGGCGATAGCCGGCGCCACCAGCGACACAAAGCCCAGCAGCGGATTCTCGTTCGGGCACACGATGCCGATCACGCCGATCGCTTCGTTCAGCGCCACGGTAATGCCGTGCATCGGCGGCTGGTGTGCCAGGCCGTCGTACTTGTCCGCCCAGGCGGCCCAGTAGAACAGGCGCTCGATGGAAGCCTGAACTTCCTTCTCGGCGTTCTTGGCGCCGGTTTGCGCAGCGATACGCGCAGCAAATTCTTCGCCGCGGGCAGCCAGGTTTTCAGCAATGTAGTACAGCACTTGCGCGCGATTGTGTGCAGTTGCCTTGGTCCAGCCGGTCGCCTTGTGAGCAGCTTCCACGGCGTTGCGGATGTCCTTACGGTTACCCTCGCCCACTTCGCCAATGAACTTGCCATCGGCGCCGTGGATGGCGCGGGAGTAGGCGCCGTCAGGGCGCGCTTGCTTGCCGCCGATGTACAGCTTGGCGGTGCGGTCGATCGCGAACGGATCGGCAGCGATGGTCTGCGCGGCCTTGGCCTTGGCCGGCTTCTCGAACACTGGTGCTGCCGGACGTGCATCTTCCGACACCGGCACCAGGTATTCGAACATGCCTTCGCGGCCGCCTTCACGGCCGTAGCCGGATTCCTTGTAGCCGCCGAAGCCGCAGGCTGCGTCGAACTGGTTGGCGGTGTTGATCCACACCACGCCGGCCTTGATCTGCGGCGCCACGTCCAGCGCCAGCGAGATGTTTTCGGTCCACACGCAGGAAGCCAGGCCGTACACGGTGTTGTTCGCCAGCTGCACGGCTTCCGCCGGAGTGCGGAAGCTCATTGCCACCAGCACCGGGCCGAAGATTTCAGCCTGCGCCACGGCAGCCGAAGTCGATGCGCCGGTGATCAGGGTCGGCGGGAACCAGGAACCGGAAGCCGGGATTTCGCAGCCGGCCGGCTGATAGATCTCGCAGCCTTCGGTACGCGCCGAGTCCACCAGGCCAGCGATGCGCTGACGCTGGATCGGATCGACCAGGGCGCCGATGTCCATCGACTTGTCCAGCGGGGAGCCCAGGCGCAGATTGTCCATGCGGGATTTCAGCTTGGCGAGGAAACGCTGTTCGACGGATTCCTGCACCAGCAGCCGCGAACCGGCGCAGCAAACCTGGCCCTGATTGAACCAGATCGAATCAACCAGGCCTTCGATGGCGGCGTCCAGGTCCGCGTCTTCGAACACGATGTATGGCGATTTGCCGCCCAGTTCCAGCGACAGCTTCTTGCCGGTGCCGGCGGTGGCTTCGCGGATGATGCGGCCAACTTCAGTGGAACCGGTGAAGGCCAGCTTGTCGATGCCAGCGTGCTTGACGATGGCTTCGCCGGTGCGGCCGTCGCCAGTCACGATGTTCACGACGCCCGCCGGCACGCCGGCCTGTACGCAGATATCGGCAAACAGCATGGCGCTCAGCGGAGTGAATTCGGCAGRCTTGAAGACGATGGTGTTACCGGCCGCCAGTGCCGGTGCGATCTTCCACGCCAGCATCAGCAGCGGGAAGTTCCACGGCACGATCTGGCCGACCACGCCCACGGCGCGGTGCGCGGGGAATTCTTCGTCCAGCAGCTGGGCCCAGCCGGCGTGGTGGTAGAAGTGACGCGCCACCAGCGGCAGGTCGGCATCGCGGGTTTCGCGGATGGTCTTGCCGTTGTCCAGCGTT
Source organism: Pseudoduganella sp. RAF53_2 (assembly GCF_052113985.1). Classification (NCBI taxonomy): domain Bacteria; kingdom Pseudomonadati; phylum Pseudomonadota; class Betaproteobacteria; order Burkholderiales; family Oxalobacteraceae; genus Pseudoduganella; species Pseudoduganella sp. RAF53_2. The sequence goes on from NZ_JBFRDW010000069.1 coordinate 10,024, forward strand.
TCCAGCACGGCGAACAGGCGGGAGTGCTTCTGCATCAAGCGCGCGATCGCGTACAGGATCTTGGCGCGGCCATGGCCGCCCAGTGCCTGCCAGGCCGGCAGCGCAGCGCGTGCGGCAGCGACGGCGCGGTCGACGTCAGCGGCGGTCGCCTGGGTCAGTTCGGCCAGCTGGGAACCATCGGCCGGATTGTTGGACGCGAAGGTCTCGCCCGGCTCGGTCCATGCGTTGTCGATGAACAGGCCGAATTTGCGGGAGCGCTGCTCCAGCCACGCTTGCGCTTCTTTCTGGCTTTCTGGTGCGGGGCCGTAGTCCATGGTGTTGAGGATCTCGTTAATAGTTGGCATGGCGATGTCTTCTTAAGGTTGCGCGTGGCGATGGGCGGCGGAGTAGGCACCGGTCACGTGGTGCTCCAGCTGTCGCTCGATGTCGGTCAGCAGGCTCGATGCACCGATACGGAACAGGTGCGGCTCAAGCCATTCGTTGCCCAGTTCTTCCTTCATCACGGTCATGTATTGCAGCGCCGACTTGGCGGAGCTCACGCCGCCAGCCGGCTTGTAGCCCACCTGGAAGCCGGTGCGCTCGTAGTATTCGCGGATTGCACGCACCATCACCAGCGATACCGGGATGGTGGCGTTGACGCCTTCCTTGCCGGTCGAGGTCTTGATGAAGTCCGCGCCTGCCATCATGCAGACCCACGAAGCTTTCGCCACGTTTTCCAGTGTGACCAGGTCGCCGGTCGCCAGAATCGCTTTCACGTGGGCTTCGCCGCAGGCCTTGCGGTAGGCCAGCATTTCGTCGTACAGGGCTTGCCAGTTGCCGGTCAGGACGTGCTGGCGGGTGATCACGATGTCGATCTCCTGCGCGCCGGCCGCCACGCTCAGCTCAACTTCGCGCACCTTGGTTTCCATATTCGTCAGGCCGGCCGGGAAGCCGGTCGACACCGCCGCGATAGGCAGACGGCCTTTCAGCACCTTGTCCGCGTGCTGGATCATCTCGTGGTACACGCAGACGGCGCCGGTCATCAGATTGCGGTCCTGCAGGCCCAGTGCTTCCACCAGGTCGGTGCGCAGCGGACGCATGGCCTTCATGCACAGGCGCTCGACGCGGCCTGGCGTATCGTCGCCCGACAGCGTGGTCAGATCGATCAGTTCAATGGCTTTCACCAGCCAGGCGGCCTGGTACTCTTTCTTGACGGTGCGGCGGTTCGCCAGCGATGCGGCGCGGCGGTCCGCGGCGGCCTTGTTCACGTGGATGTGATTGAGCCAGCCCAAATCGAGGCCTTGCGGCTCGTTGCGCTTGAAGTCGGTGATATTGCTCATAGGAGGTTGGTTCCGTTGGAAAGAGGTTTCACGCCAAGGTGATGTGCGATGGTCTGGCCGATGTCGGAGAAAGTCTCGGAAATGCCGAGCGGCTGAGGCTTCACTTTCGGGCCGAAGAAGATCACAGGAATGTGTTCGCGGGTGTGGTCGGAGCCTGGCGAAGTCGGATCGCAGCCATGGTCGGCGGTGATCACGCACAGGTCGCCGTCTTTCAGCCTGGCGATGAATTCAGGCAGGCGCGCATCCATTTCGTGCAGCGCGTTCGAGTAGCCCGCCACGTCGCGGCGGTGGCCGAAGGCCTGGTCGAAGTCCACGAAGTTGACGAAGGTCAGGGACTTGTCGCCTGCTTCGTCCTGCACTTTCAGCAGCGCGTCGAACAGGGCCATATTGTCCGGGCCTTTCACCACGCGGCTCACGCCTTGCGCAGCGTAGATATCGCTGATTTTGCCCAGCGCGATCACCTCGCCGCCCTCGTTCTTCACGTGGTCCAGCAGGGTTGGCGCGTGCGGCGGCACGGCGTAGTCGTGGCGGTTGGCGGTGCGCTTGTAGTCGCCGTTGGCGCCTACGAAGGGACGCGCGATGATGCGGCCGATGTTGTAAGGCTTCACCAGTTCATACGCCTTCTCGCACATATCGTACAGGCGCTCCAGGCCGAAGTGCTCTTCGTGCGCAGCGATCTGCAGCACGGAGTCGGCGGAGGTGTACAGAATCGGCTTGCCGGAAGCGACGCTTTCATCGCCCAGCTCATTGATGATGGTGGTGCCGGAGGCGTGGCAGTTGCCCAGGAAACCCGGCACGCCAGTCAGTTCCTGCAGCTTGTCGGTCAGCTCTTTCGGGAAGGACGGCACGGTCTTGGGGAAGTAGCCCCAGTCGTAGGTCACCGGCACGCCGGCGATTTCCCAATGTCCGCTCTGCGTATCCTTGCCGGTCGATTGTTCGCGCGCCGCGCCGTAAGCACCTTTGAAGCCTTCGCGCTGCGCGAAGCCGGCAGCCCATTCGCCGCTGGCGGCTTGCGCCGCGGCGGCCAGGCCCAGGCCCTCCATGGTCGGCAGGCTCATTGGCTTGCCTTCTTTCGCAGCCCAGGCTGCGATGTGGCCGAAGGTGTTGGTGGCGGAATCGCCGTACTTGTCCGCATCCGGCGTGGCGCCGATGCCGAAGGAATCTAACAGGAGGATGAAGGCGCGTGACATGGTAAGCCTCGATATGAATGAAAACCAGGGGCAAAAAACAAGTGGCTGCCACATCGTGGCAGCCACTCGGTTCAGGCCTTGGGTGTTTTGGCCACGTTTGCCAGGTAAGCCAGCATCAGCTTGATCAGGCTCTCAGCACCGATGGCGGCGTATTTCAGGGTTTGTTCGTGCGACAGCGGGAATGGCGACATGCCTTCCGCCAGGTTGGTGATTACCGAGCAGCCAACCACTTTCAGGCCGCAGTGACGGGCCGGTACGACTTCCGGCACAACCGACATGCCCACCACATCGGCGCCCAGCGTCTTGAAGGCGCGGATTTCGGCAGGCGTTTCGAAATTCGGGCCTGGGTAAGCGATGTACACACCTTCGTGCAAGGTGATGCCCTGTTCCGCCGCGGTCGACTGCAGCAGCTTGCGCAGATCCGCATCGTAGGCATTGGCCATGGAGAAGAAGCGCGGGCCGAAGCGTTCGTCGTTCGGGCCGATCATCGCGCTGCCAGGCAGGAAGTTGATATGGTCGTTCAGCGCCACCAGGGAACCCGCATCCACTTCAGGACGCAGCGAACCGGCCGCATTGGTCACGAACAGGAATTCGCAGCCCAGCAGCTTCAGCGTGCGCACGGCGGAAGTCATCACGCCCATGCCGTAGCCTTCGTAGAAGTGGCCGCGGCCCTTCAGGCAGACCACCTGCACGCCTGCCAGCGTACCCATTACCAGCTGGCCGGYGTGGCCATGCACGGTGGAGATCGGGAAACCCGGCAGCTCGTCGAAGCCGATCGCCACTGCGTCGGCCATCTGCTCGGCCAGCACGCCCAGGCCGGAGCCCAGGATCAGCGCAGCGCGCGGCTGGAAGTTCGCCGGCATACGCGCGCGAATGATGGCGGCTGCCTGAAATGGGGTGTTAGACATTGCTGTATTCCTCGTTTTTATATTGGGTATGGGGCGGGCGTACGAACGTACCACGACACTATGCATCATCGTCTATATGTATGGCAAATACCATTTTTCTTTGCCATTTATATGAGATAGATATAAATTGGTTTCTATTATAGTGGAACACCTCAATTGACACTAGCTGGACAAATGTTTAGCATCACAAACAAATGTTTATCGAGATTTTCCGTGAGCGAGCTCTCCCGTAAAGAACAGCTGCTGGACCTGATCCGCGCCAATCCCTTCATCTCCCAGCAAGAGCTGGCCGAGCAGCTATCGATGTCGCGTTCCGCCGTCGCGGGGCATATCGCCACCCTGATTCGCGAGCGCCGCCTGCTGGGCCGCGCCTACGTGCTGCCCGACCGCCGTCCCGTGCTGTGCATCGGCGCAGCCAACCTGGACCGCAAGCTGCGTCCCAATCAGCCGCTGCAGATGGGCACCTCCAATCCGGCCACCGCCGAGGAAAGCTTTGGCGGCGTGGCGCGCAATATTGCTGAAAAC
>NZ_JBFRDW010000070.1:0-13945 GCF_052113985.1 Pseudoduganella sp. RAF53_2
GATCATTGATCCGCCATGCATACCTCACCCCTCGCTGGTGATGCGCGCGATGAGCGCGCCCAGCACATCCTCCGCAATTTCGTTGTCCACCTGGCAGGTCCCGGCATTCATATGCCCGCCGCCGCCATATTCCAGCATCAGCGCACCGATATTGGTCTTCGACGACCGGTTGACGATCGATTTGCCGGTCGCGAATACCGTGTTCTGATTCTTCAAGCCCCACAGCACGTGGATCGAGATATTCGTCTCCGGGAACAGCGCGTAGATCAGGAAGCGGTTGCCCGCATAGATCATCTCCTCATTGCGCAAGTCCAGCACCACCAGGTTCTTGTGGATGGTCGAGCAGCGGCGGATCTGGTCCTTGCACTTCTCCACATGATCGAAGTACAGGTCCATGCGCTCCTTCACATCGGGCAGCGCCATGATTTCATCGATCGAATGCGAGCGGCAGTAATCGATCAGGTCCATCATCAGGTTGTAGTTCGAGATGCGAAACTCGCGGAAGCGCCCCAAACCGGTGCGTGCATCCATCAGGAAGTTCAGCAAGTCCCAGCCCTTCGGATGCAGGATTTCGTCTTCGTTGAACTGCGCCGAATCGCCCTTATCGACGGCGCGCATCATGTCGTTCCAAGCCGCAGGGAAGGCCGTGCCGCCGCCGAAATAGTCGTACACAACACGTGCGGCGGAAGGCGCCTTGGGATCGAGCACGTGGTTCTGCCGGTCGCCGGTATTGCGCAGGGTTTCGGATGAATGGTGGTCGAAGGCGAGATGGGCGCCCGCGACATACGGCAGGTTGGTCGTGATGTCACGGCCCGAGATGGCGATCTTCCCGTCCTGCATATCCTTCGGGTGCACGAACAGAATGTCGTCGATCATATTGAGATGCTTGAGCAGCACCGCACAAACCAGACCGTCAAAATCGCTGCGGGTAACAAGGCGATACTTCTTTGCTTCGGCAGACATGGATGGCACCCCTTATCGACTGAGAAAGAAAGGCCATCATACATGGTTTTCAAAGCCTGTCGAGGCGGTCTGCGAATCCTGTCGCTTTGAATTGCTCAATGATGAAATCCACGAACACGCGGGTCTTGGCAGGCAAGCCTTTTTTGCTTGAATAATAGATCGACAGCGCGCCCACTTCCGCATGCCAGTCCGGCAGCAGGCGCACCAGCGCGCCGCTTTCCAGATAAGGCGCAGCGTGCGGTCCCGGCAGCAGCACCACGCCCAGGCCGAGGCAGGCCGCCTGCGCCATCGCTTCCGGATCGTCGAAGGTGGCGATGGCGCGAAACTCCGTGCTGGCCTCCTGCCCTGCCCTGTTGCGCAGCACGTAGCCGCGCAGGCGTCCCGTTTCGGCGGAACGCCGGGCGATGCCTTCCAGCGTCGCCAGGTCGGCCGGATGCTTCGGCATGGTCTTGCCCTTCATGTAGTCTGGCGCGGCGCACACCAGCACGCGCGGACGCCCCACTTCGCGCGCCACCACGCCGGGCGCCAGCTCGATGCCGCCGCCGATGGCCACGTCATAGCCTTCGCCGATCAGGTCCACGGTGCGGTTGTCGAAGCGCCAGTCCGGTATCACGCGCGGGTAGCGGCGGACGAACTCCGCCAGCAGCGGCACCAGGTAGATGCGGCCTACCGCGTGCRCCATGCCTACTTTCAGGATGCCGGCCGGCTCGGCGTCGCTCGACACGTCGGCGATCGCCCCCTGCAGCTCAGCCAGTGGGCCGCGCGCCTGCTGCAGCAAGCGTTCACCCGCTTCGGTCAGGGTCAGCCTGCGCGTGCTGCGCTGGAACAGGCGCACACCCAGCCGTGCTTCCAGCCGCGCCACGTTCTTGCTGACGGCGGCGGGTGTCAGGCCAAGACGCCGGGCTGCCTCGGAAAAACCGCCGCCCTCGGCGCTCTGCAGGAAGGATTCCAGGTAGTTCAACGGTTCCATTCGATACCTTTAGTTGAAAGTAATTGTCTCGATTACCGTCTAGTTTAAACGTAATTTCCCGACCATACTGCATCCATCAACTAACCCAACCCGGAAGGAAAACATCATGAGCACCAATCTCAAAGGCAAAGTAGCTTTCGTCACCGGCGGTTCCCGTGGTATCGGCGCCGCCACCGTGCGCCGCCTGGCAGCTGAAGGCGCGACCGTGGCCTTCACCTATCAAAGCTCGGGCGATGTGGCCGACAAGCTGGCAACCGAAATCATCGCCGCCGGCGGTCAGGCCATCGCGATCAAGGCCGATGCAGCCGATATCAACGCTGTGAACGCCGCCATCGACAACACCGCCAAGCTGTTCGGCGGCGTGGACATTCTGGTCAACAACGCGGGCGTGCTGCGCCTGGGCGATGTCAGCGAGTTCTCGATCGAAGACTTCGACCTGACCGTGAACGTGAATGTGCGTGCCGTGTTTGCCGCCACCAAGGCAGCCGTGGCCCACATGAAGGAAGGCGGCCGCGTGATCAATATCGGCAGCACCAACGCCGACCGCATGCCTTTCGCTGGCGGCGCTGTGTACGCAATGAGCAAGTCCGCGCTGAAAGGGCTGGTGCAAGGCCTGTCGCGTGACCTGGCGCCACGCGGCATCACCATCAACAATGTGCAGCCTGGTCCTGTGAACACCGATATGAACCCGGAAAACAGCGACTTCGCTACCGCGTTGCACGGCCTGATGGCGATCAAACGTCATGGTACGCCGGAAGAAATCGCGGGCCTGGTGGCTTACCTGGCCAGCCCGGAATCGGCTTACGTGACCGGCGCCAGCCTGAACATCGACGGCGGCTTCGCAGCCTAAGGTTCGATGACCGCATGCCGCAGCTGTTCGGCGTCCTGCAAGGGAGAGGCGCCGAATAGCCTGCGGTATTCGCGGCTGAACTGGGACGGGCTTTCGTAGCCCACTTTAAAGGCCACAGTGGCCGCTTCCACACCGCCCGCCATCAGCAGCTTGCGCGCTTCCAGCAAACGCACCTGCTTCTGGTACTGCAAAGGGCTCATCACCGTCATCGCCTTGAAGCGGCGATGCAGCACCGAAGTGCTCATGCGTACTGCTTTCGCCAGCGCTTCAATACTCAAAGGCTTGTCGAAATTCTGGCGAATCCACATGATCGCTTCGCCGATCGCCTTTTCCCTGCCGCCGCCGCGCACCGCCGTGTTGAGCGCCGCACCGCCGGGCGCCATCAGCAGATGGTAGAAGAGTTCCTGTTTCAGCAGGCGTGACAGGACCGGGATATCGCCCGGCCGGTCCAGCAGCTCCAGCAAACGCGCGAAGACATCCAGCAAGGCTTCGTCGGCGCTTTCGACGTAAGTAGCCGGCAGCTGCTGCGGTGGCGGCGCCTCGATCTGCATGTCGAGGATGAAGGCCGCGATTTCCTGCGGGTCGAAATCAACGCGCAGGCCGAAGTATGGATGCGCCGGCGTCGCGGCGGTCACCTGTCCCGCAACCGGCATGTCAACCGCGGTCAGGACGTAGTCGCCAGGGCCATACTTCACCACGTCCGCACCGATCAGCATCTGCTTGGCGCCTTGCAGCAGCAGGCACATGGAAGGCTGCAGCATGCCCCGCCCCGCCGGCGTGGGCGCGGGGATGCGGATCAGCGTCAGCCAGGGAATGGCGGTGACGATGTCGTAGCGTTCATGCGGCAGTCCGCCGAAGCGCGGCGCCACCGCCGCACGCAGCGCCTCCAGCAGCTCAGAGTGTCGTTTCATACCCCATCAAGGCCTTCGGTTCGAGATAGGCTTCCAGTCCAAAGACACCGAATTCCCGTCCCAGGCCCGATTGCCTGAAACCGCCGAACGGCGCCAGGGGTTCATCATACAGCCCATTGATGAACACGCGCCCGGCGATGATCTGCGCGGCCACGCGATTGGCGCGCGCCACGTCGCCCGAGAACACATACGCGTGCAGACCGTAGCTGGTGTCGTTCGCGATTTCGATGGCTTCTTCTTCCGTGCGGTAGCTGATAATGGACAGCACCGGTCCGAAGATTTCTTCACGCGCGATGGTCATATCGTTGCGCACATTGGCGAACACGGTCGGCTTCACGAAGTTGCCCGTTTCCAGTCCCTGCGGCTTGCCTTCGCCGCCGACCAGCAGTTCGGCGCCCTCTTCCAGACCTTTGCGGATATAGCTTTGCACGCGCTCCCATTGCTTGTGGCTGACCATGGGGCCGATGCGCGTCGCAGGGTCGCGTGGATCGCCCACCTGCAACCTGGCCATCTCCGCCGCAGCAAGACGCTTGGCTTCTTCCAGCCGCGACTCAGGCACCAGCAGACGCGTGCCGGCAAGGCAGGCCTGGCCGCTGTTGAAGGTAGCTGCGGCGATAGCGAAGGGCATGGCTTTCGCGAAGTCCGCGTCGTCCAGCAGCACGGTCGGGGATTTGCCGCCCAGCTCCAGCGTGACGCGCTTCATGGTGTCGATCGCGCCACGTGCGATGGCCTTGCCGACAGCGGTCGAGCCGGTAAAGGAAATCTTGGCCACATCCGGATGGCGCGTGATCTCGGCGCCGACCGTGTCGCCGCGGCCCGTCACGATATTGAACACGCCGGGCGGCAGGCCCGCCTTGTGCAGCAGGCGCGTGAGCGCATCCGTCTGCAGCGCGCTCATTTCGCTGGGCTTGATGACAGCCGTGCTGCCAGATGCAATGGCCATGGCCAGCTTGCCGCAGATGAAGCCGTAGTTGGCGTTCCATGGCGTGATCAGGCCAACCACGCCCAGCGGCACCATCTGCACGCGTGCGATGCCAGTCTGGCGCACGAAGTCATATTCGGCCAGCAGCTTCTTCGCATTGGCGAAACTCGCCGCAGCGCGGCGCGCAGTCCCGGTCGAAGTGGCAAGCGGTCCGCCGTATTCGGCCAGCATGATGTCGATCAGTTCCTGCTCGCCTTCGCGCACGACATCGTGCAGGCGCTGCAGCATGTCCATGCGTTCCTCGCGGGTGGTGCGGGAGAACGCAGGGTAAGCGGCTTTGGCAGCGGCAATCGCGCGCTGCGCATCCGTTTCATCGGCCAGGCGCACGCGGGTCAGCGGCTCGTTGGTCGACGGATTGGCAAATTCCATGAATTCCTCACCGTGTGGGCTGACGAATTCACCGTTGATGTAGATGTGGTCTAAGGTTTTCATGCGTCCATCTTAGGATCGCAGCCGCCTGGAGCGGTAGACCAAAACTAACTGAGGATTGCCTGATCCTGCCGATAGAGGTGTTCCAGCACTTCACTGGTGACGGCCGTGACGATGGCGCTGGCGGGGGCCAGATCCGGCTCCTCCAGGTCGCGCAGCTGGCGCCACAGGGCGCTTACTTCCTCGTCGCGCGCGGCGACGGCCTTTTCCACTTCCTCCTGCCAGAAGGCCGGAGCTTCGCTTTCCACGAAGTTGCCGCGGCCACGGCCGAAGTGGGCCACCGCCAGGTAGCGCAGCACGCTGGACACCAGCAAGGTACGCAGGAACTCATCCGACAGCGTAATGGTCGGCACCTTGCGGTCGGTGCCCACATTGAAGCCCCAGGCCGCACCGGAAAACGCCAATGCGCCAATCACGCCGCCCAGCAAAGCGCCCGTGCCCAATGTCAGACCGCCCGCCGCCAGATCGGCCGACAGCCCCGTCGCCGCGCCCGAAACGATGGCGCCGAGCAGCGCCGCCTGCGCCTTTTCCACCGGGGCCTTCACCACGAAATTCTTGCTGACGCGCGCATTGATCTTGGGCGCCTCGCTGGAATCGAGCTTGTGCAGCGCCAGCAGGTGCACCGTGGTCTGGCCAATGGCGATATTGAGGCGGCCGATCAGGGTATTCATTGCCCGCTCCTGCCGCTTGCGGTCCTCGCCTTTGCCGAAGCCGACGATCTTCAGGGCCGATGCGATCACGCCCTTCTCCGGCGTTTCCACCACCTGCCGATCGCGCACGGCATCCACCAGCTGCTGCGCCGTCACCGCCATCGAATGCCGGAAACGGCGCGCATTATTCTCTTCCCACAGCGAGAAGATGCGGCGGTAGCTTTCCTGTTTGGCGGGCGGCAGCAAGGCCGCAATGGCGTCGTAGAACACGCGCTCATGCACCCAGCAGCGGGCGAAGGCGTCCAGCGGCAGCACTTCGCGCACGACGTTAAATTGCAGCATGTGCTCTTTCCAGCGCAGCTGCTCCGCTTCTTCCTCGGCGGCGGGACGCGGTGGCCCCATCTGGTTCAGCAGCACCAGCACGGGTTTGCCGAGCCATTCGAGGATGCGCATTTCGGGCGGCAGATAGCCCGCGTCCTGCGGATTCTCGACCGAGTTCACCAGGTACAGCACCACGTCCGCGTTGTCGCGCGCAGCACGCAGGGCCTGCTGGCTGAGCCAGAACGGCCGGTCGCGGTAGCGGTCCAGCACTTCGCGCAGAAACCAGCCGATCGGATTGCCGGACATGGCCAGGCGCTTCATCAGGCGTACCGAGTCGCCGAAGCCAGGCGTGTCCCACAGCACCAGGCGGTCGCCTTGCTGTGTGCTCAGGAGGGTATGGGATTCGGCAAACACCGTGACGTGGGCGGCGTCGCGAACTTCGCCCACGTCGGCGCCAAGCAGGGTGCGCGCCAGGGTGGTCTTGCCGTTATTGGTATGGGAAATCAGTGCTAGCTGGATCGTGGCCGGCGCGCCGCTCATGCGCTCTCCCTTAATTTGTCGGGCGGCGCCAGCAGGTCAACGACGAAAGGCTGCGCGCCATGAAAGATGCAGAACTCCCGCCACAATTCTACCCTTTCCCGCAGACGCGCCGCGTCCAGCCGTACCAGCGCGGACTGGTCGAGCAATACAGTCGCGCCCTCGCCGCCTTCGGCCACCAGCGCATCGATGGCGGCGCCGTGATTTTCCTTCTCCGGGGTGGCGCCCATGCTGAACAGGAGCGCGGTCACGGTTGGCGCGCCACTGGAGCCCTGTTCATGCAGCGTGGCGGCAGCGTCCACGCCATAAGGTACGGGCGCCAGCAGACGCAGATGGGCGCGGTCACCCAGCTGCTCGACCGCCACCGACTCCAGACTCTTGCTGCGATTCTCATCGACGCTGAAGCTGTAAGGCACCACGCGCAGCACGCCCGCCTCGCCACCGGCAGCCTGACTCAGTTTGCGGAAGTAAGGCTGGTCCAGGTCGAGCGGGAAGCGGCGCTTCAGGCGCCAGGCGCGGAAGGCCGCAGGAATCGCCAGGGACACGCGCGGCACCACCACGTACAGAATCAGCGCGCCCGCATACAGATGCACCCAGCGCGCACCATTGTCGGYCAGGGTCTGCGCATTGGCGTCCAACCCGAATTGCAGGGTCGCGATTTCCGCCGCCGAAAAGCCTTGCAGATTAAAGAGCGCAATGACGGGGCCAAACAGCCATGACAGCGCGGTGTACACATCATGCGCATCGAGGAAGGTGCTTTCCCATCCGGCCGAATAGCGTGTCAGCACGCCGCGCGAGTACAGGGAAACGATGGCGCCCACGGCCAGCGCGGCAGCGCTCAGATGCAGGGCGCGCGCCACGCGGGCCGCGTTCAGGGACATGCTGATACGGGTCCATTGCCCGACGAATTCCAGCATGGCGGCGGACAGAGAATACGGCAGGCGGCGCGGAATGCCGCCCTTGCCCACGCTGACGCGGCGCACCCAGCGCGAACGGAACAGGCGTTCGCCGCGCTTCGGCAGCAGCGCCCACACCACGATCGCCACATAGACCAGCACATTCCACAGAATGATCAGCAGCAGCGGCAGCGACAGCAGGTCAACGTGCTCGGGATCGGCGATGCGGTCGGCGCCGACGCCGAGCAGGAAGCCGGCCAGCGGCAGGAACCAGCCCAGCACCCAGGCCGCCCCGCTGTGACGCTGTGCAAAAGTGCCGAAAGCAGGATGGCGGGCGCCGAGTCGTTTCAGAATCTGTTCAGCGCGCGCCTCCAGGAAGGATGGGAAAGTCGCGGCGGCTTTACGCTCGGACGCGTCCCAGTCCGCCAGCTCACGTGCGGTACGGGTGGCGTACTTGCGGTCGTCCTCAGTCAGGACCTCGCGCGCCTGGTCTGCCTCTTCGACGGCCTTGACAAGCAAAACCGCCCTTGCCGCTTGCTCTTTCATCCCGCACGCCTTTCTTCACAGTCATTTATTGACCAGTTTAGCAATAGAAATGGCGTCGGGGGAAGAAAATTAGCGTCCGCACAACGCCGCGTCGCTGGGGTTATTGGGATTGTAGATCCGATCCATCTGCACCACCTCGAAGTCGGACGGACGAATCGCGCGCAGCTTGTGCAAGTCATCGTTATCCCAGCGTGCGTCCGGCGCGCCCGAAATATAGAAGTTGGAACCGATGTCGGCCAGGATGATTCCGTAATTCTTCATCGCCGTCAGGATGGTACGGTTGGTTGCGGAATAGCCCGACAAATCCACGTCCGCCTTCAGGCGCAGGCGCATTCCCATAGGCGTGGGGCTGGCATCTGCGGTATTGGTGCCGTTGACCGCGTGGCGCGCAAGGCCGGTGAAGTTGGGGCTGACGCGGCTTTTCTGCAGCGTGAAACGGATAGGATGGGTGATCTTGCCGGATGCCGCTTCGTCGTAGCGCAGCAAGCCGGGGAAGATCGGCAAGCCCGCGGCATCGGCCGACGTCCAGCACAAAGGACGCAGGGCATTGCTGTCGAGGTCGAATTTCGCGCCCGACGAAGCGCCCCACACCGTACCGCCTGCCATCGTGCTAGCGTTGTAAAGTTCATACAGTTTGTGGTTTTTCGCGTCGACCGCAATCACGTGGCTGTCGCCTGCGCCGTTCTCTTCGATCGGTGCGGTGAGCGGGATCGGCATCGGACCGGGATCGCTTTCATCACCGTAGTTACCGTCGTAAGTGTTGGCGCGATACGTCACGTTCACCGGCTGCTGGTCGCACACCACCACGAAGGGGATGCCGATCGGCGCGCCGTTGTAGGTGCCGCTGCCGAAGTCCGCAAACAGGGGCGCGGCGGTCTGGTTCAGGAAGCTGATGATGCTGGCCGAGCGGCTGTCCAGCGCGGCCTTCGAGATATCGGTGCGCCAGGGGCTGTCGGCCGGGAAGATCTGGAGCGACGTCAGGTCGGCAGGATTGGCCGAACAGCCGGTGGACGGCGGCGGCGTGGTTGGCGGCGTGGACGGTGGCGTCGTCGGAGGGGCCGGGGGCGTGTTTGGCACGCTGGCCGTCCCATTGCTGCCGCCACCACCGCCGCAAGCGCTGAGCGCCAGCAGCACGCTCACCGCAAAAGTCATCTTTTTCATACTACCTCCAGTTATTTCCCTGCGGCACTATAACCGGATGTAGTCAAATAAGTTGCAACGAATTGCAATCGTGCGCTCAGGCGTCGCCGGTTGGCACGATCCCTTTGTTCTCGACCATGAGAATTACGGTCCGCTCCGGCGCACGCGGCCGGTGCGGCACGCCGCGCGGCACCACAAAGCCCTGCCCCGGCAGCAGCTCCACGGTACGGTCTTCCAGATCAATCAGGAAGCGGCCGCTGACCACGTAAAAGAATTCGTCGTCGTTGACGTGCTGGTGCCAGTGGTACTCGCCCTGCACCACGCCCAGCCGCACTACGGACTCGTTCACCGCGCACAGCGTCTGGTTGTACCACTCATGTTCGCAGGCCGCGACCAGCCCGGGTATATCGACCACCTCCAGCTGCGGGTAAAGAATATTGAGGTGGGTGTGATAACGGTCTTCCATCGTGCACTCCTTCGGTTGAGATGCGAAAGAGTGTAGGCGGCGCCCTAGGCTGCCGTATTGTCTGAATCCGGCATTATTTTGCGTCGGCACGCCGATAGACGCGGACGTAGTCCACCAGCATGCGCTGCGGGAACTCGGTGGTGGCGTCCGGATTGCCGGGCCAGTAGCCGCCGACCGCGAGGTTCAGCAGCACGAAGAAGGGATGCTCGAAGACCCACTCGCCCTTCACCAGATCCGGACGCGCGGTGTGGTACAGGATGCCGTCGCGATACCAGCGGATTTCCTTCGGCTCCCACTCCACCGCGTAGATGTGGAAGTCGTCAGCATAGGTGCCCGCCGCCAGCGCCGATGGTGCACCAAAGCCATGCTCGCCGGAATAGCCCGGCCCGTGCAGGGTGCCATGCACGAGGCCGGGCTCCTTGCCGATGTTTTCCATGATGTCGATCTCGCCGCCGCGCGGCCAGCCGGCTTTGGCGATGTCGGCGCCCAGCATCCAGAATGCAGGCCAGATGCCCTGCCCGCGCGGGATCTTGATGCGCGCTTCAAAACGGCCGTAGCGGCGCTCCATCAGGCCTGCCGTCTTGATGCGCGCCGAGGTATAGCCGCGATGCTCGTACTGCTCCTTGCGCGCTTCGATAATCAGGCGGCCATCGGCCACGCGCACGTTCTCGCGGCGCGGCGTGTAGAACTGCAGCTCATTATTGCCCCAGCCGCTGCCGCCCGTCTCTTCAACCCATTTATGGTGATCGAGTTCCGTGCCATCGAATTCGTCGCTCCAGTCCAGCACCCAGCCCGGCGCCCGCACATATTTCATGATGTTGAGGAAGGTGTCGGTCCAGTATTCGTCTTTGTGCTCGGAGAGGAAGCGCACCAGCTCCTCGTGGGCTTCCTTTGACACGGTAAGGTAATCGCCGCCGATGCCGTGGAAGGTCAGATTCAGCATGGTGCCGTGTGCGCCCGCTTCCTTTACCAGCGCGATCAGCTGCTGGCCGGTCAAGCCGACCGGCGCAAAGACCGGCACCGCGCCCGTATCCAGTTTTTCCATCGACGCCACAACGCCGCTGCCGCCGCCCGCCTTGATGGCGACAAAGGCATCGCGGATCGCCGGCAGATAAGGCTTGCCGCCCGCATCGAGATCGCCGCAGGGCGCCGTATAAGTGCGCTCGCTCTTGCCGTCGATGGCCGTCAGCATGGTATTGGCCAGCCGCACCTGATCGGCCATCTGCGCCACGCTGGTCGTCGCCAGGTCGCGATGCGCCTGCACCCAGGAATGATCGCCGCCGTTATACACGCATTGGTGGAACAGGCTGTGGTTGCCCAGCTCATGCCCGTGTTGGGCGGCCGCGCGCCACTCGCCCATGCGCAGCTGCACGGCGGGATTGGACAGTTGAAGATAGAAGCTGCCCTTCAGGCCATAGCGATCCAGCGTGGGAATCACGTTATCCAGCTGCGAATCCAGCGCATCGTCGTAAGCCAGGCTGACGGCGGCTTTCGCGTTGCCCGGCCAGCGAAAGGCTTGCGCTTCCGGCGCCAGCGACAACAGCATGGATGCGGCAAGCGCGATGGTAAACAGCTTCATTAAGACTCCTTAGACGTGGAAACGTTCCCAGATAGTCGGGAAAATATAGCATCGTAAAAATTTGAGTGTCAATCGAAGTCCGGGAGCACGGAGGTGTGCGCAAGCCGCAACGCCTTGCGCCATCTGGCCTCCTCCATGTTGCATTGCGTGTTGACTTTAAAAAATGAACGATGCTATATTTGCTTGGCAATGTGGAAAGGTTTCCAATTTCCACGATCCAGCGTCCCCAAACTGGCAAGTGTTGTAAGTCCCCGCCAGAAAGCCTCACGCAGTTCAGTATTTCATTGACAATTTTTTGCACTAACCCTAGTATCTTTTAAAACGAAGTGGAAACGTTTCCACGTGACCGGCAAAACACCCGCCGGCATAAAACCAAGGAGACCAAATGCACCAGCCCAAGGCGAAGCAGAAGCTAATGAGCCTGGCCGTCGCGACGGCATGTACAGCGTTCGTCGCACCGCTCCACGCGCAGGACGCGGCATCGGGACAAATCAGCTCGACCACCCAAACCGATATGCAGACCGTTGTAGTGAGCGGCCTGCGCGCCAGTCTCGGTACTTCCATGAACCTGAAGCGCAACGCGGACGGTATCGTTGACGGCATTGTGGCCGCCGACATCGGTAAATTCCCCGATACCAACCTGGCTGAATCGCTGCAGCGTATCAGCGGCGTTTCCATCGACCGCTCGATCGGCGAAGGCGCGAAAGTGACGGTGCGCGGTGTGGGTCCGGACTTCAACCTGGTGCTGCTGAACGGCCGCCAGATGCCGACCTCCAACCTGGGCGACCTGAATGGCCGCTCCTTCGACTTCGCCAACCTGGCTTCCGAAGCGATTTCGCAGATCCAGGTGTACAAGACCGGCCGCGCCGAAACGCCGACCGGCGGTATCGGCGCCACCATCAATATCATGACCGCGCGTCCGCTGGACCATCCGGGCATGGTGGCCAGCTTCGGCGCCAAGGGTGTGTACGACACCTCCAACAACAACCTGCCGGGCGATGTGAAGGCCAAGCATTCCTACACGCCTGAAGTCTCCGGTATCTATAGCAATACGTTTGCGGACAACACCTTCGGTATCTCGCTGAGCGCGAGCTACCAGGAGCGCAACCTGGGCTTCAACGTGGCGTCGGTGGGCAACGGCTGGCGCGGCCCGTTCAAGGGCGACGAGAACAACTGGGGCACCATTCCCCTGCCCGGCGCGGATGGCAGCAACCGCATCACCAATCGTCCGGGACCGAACGACATCTACAACGTTCCGCAAAACCTGAACTACGCCATGAGCGGCGTGCAGCGCCAGCGTACCAATGGCCAGTTGACCTTGCAGTACGCGCCGGCGAAATCGCTGACCACCACGCTGGACTACACCTATTCCGAGAACAAGATCCAGACCAAGCGTAACGACGTTTCGGCCTGGTTCAACTTCGGTCCATCCACCAGCACCTGGTCGAATGGTCCTGTGGCTGGCCCGCTGGTCTACACGGAACTGATCCCGGCCGGGAACAGCGACATCGCCATGGGCGGCGCCGACTTCGCGACCAAGACCCAGAACAAGTCGCTGGGCTTCAACGCGCTGTGGAAGCCGAATAACGATCTGCGCTTCGAGCTGGATACGCACCACTCCACCGCCGAATCGAAGGCCGACAGCCCATGGGGTTCGGACAACGTGCTGGGTACGGCAAGCTTCAGCCGCGGCGACACCTCGGCCGACTTCTCGAAAGACTTCCCGGTTCTGAGCATCAAGGGTGCTGACTTCGTTAACGCACCGCAGCAGGTGACCGGTTCGGCCTTCCGCAACGGCTATATGAAGGGCAAGATCGACCAGACCCAGGTCAAGGGCAGCTGGAAGGTGATGGAATCGTCCAACCTGAACTTCGGCATTGCGCACACCAAGGTGGACAACCGCTCCGCCTTCTCCACGCAGCAGCGCGATACCTGGGGCGGCGCCACCAAGCCTTCGGACTATCCAAGCAGCGTATGGCATGCGGACACCGTGCGCCAGTATTTCGACAAGATCGACGGCAGCAGCAATCCGAACCTGTTCAATACCTTCTACACCTTCAACTTCGCGCAAGTGCGTGATCTGGCGGCCAAGGCTTCCGGCCTGCCTGATCTCTACCTGCCGAAGACCACCTGGGATACCGACCGCCGCACCAAGGAAACGTCGAAGAGCGGCTATATCCAGCTGGGTACGGATTGGGAATTTGGCGTACCGATGCACACCAATATCGGCGTGCGCTACGAAACGACGGACGTCGTGTCGTCCGCACTGGTGCCGACTCCGGTCAGCATCACCATGGTTTCGGCCAACGAATTCCCTGTGCAGTTCGGCCCTGCTTCGTTCACGACGCTGAACGGTAAATACAGCAACTGGCTGCCAAGCATCGATTGGGATGCCGACCTGCGTCCGGACATCAAGGTTCGCGCCAGCTACGGCGAAACCATTGGCCGTCCGCGCTATGACCAGATCCAGGGCGGCAAGACGATCGACAATCTGGCGCGTATCAATGGCGGTACCGGCTCGCAGGGTAATCCGGCGCTGCTGCCAGTCAAGTCGAAGAACCTGGACTTCTCCGGCGAATGGTATTACGACAAGCAGAGCTTCGCGTCGCTGGGCCTGTTCTACAAGGACCTGAGCAACTACGCTGGCCAGTCGAAGTTCACCGACACCTCGCCAGGCCTGCATACGCCGGTGGGCGGCGCACTGT
>NZ_JBFRDW010000071.1:0-13908 GCF_052113985.1 Pseudoduganella sp. RAF53_2
GCATACCACCGGAGCCGATGGGCTGGGCCGCGAATTCCTGGCCTTCAAGCTGGGCTCCGAGGAATATGGCATCGACATCCTTAAAGTACAGGAAATCCGCGGCTACGAAGCGGTGACCCGCATTGCCAACGCGCCGGAATTCATCAAGGGCGTGATCAACTTGCGCGGCATCATCATTCCGGTGGTGGACATGCGCATCAAGTTCAAGCTGGGCGAGCCGGTGTATGACCAGTTCACCGTGGTCATCATCCTGAATATCAATGGCCGCGTGGTGGGCATGGTGGTGGACAGCGTGTCCGATGTGACCACCCTGACGCCGGACCAGATCAAGCAGGCGCCGGACATGGGCACGGCGTTCAGTAATGAATACCTGATCGGCCTCGGCACCATCGACGAACGCATGCTGATTCTGGTGGATATCAACCGCCTGATGTCCAGCGCGGAAATGGGACTGATCGAAGGCCTGGCGCCATAACATGCGCCGCGGATGCGGCGGATCGATGATCCGCCCTACGCGGGAGATGGCGCAACACTCATCGGCCGCACGGGGGGGTAGGGCGGGTCATTGACCCGCCGTGCCAGGTTAACTGTCGGCCTGCTTGGCCCGGCGGGCAGCGCAGCCGTTCTTGTCCGGGCCGAGGTCGATGTTCTGGTAGCGGATTTCGTATTTGCCGTTGGAGAGCTGATCCACGATCAGCTTGTCGTGCGCCTGCACGAAGGCGTAGCGCACATTGGCGTGGCGCTCCAGGTCGTAGACCTTGATGAACACCGCCGCCGGGTTGGCGGCATTGTCCAGCGTCAGCTGCATATCCTCCCCCTTGTTCCCGACCGGGAAACCATCCACATAGCCGGACTGCTGCGGCCACGGCTCACCGTTCGGCGCCACCAGGGTCGGGCTTTCATGCTCGCAATCGACCGTCGCGCTCGGCAGCACGACTTGGGACAAGGTCACCACCTTGATCGGCGGCGGCTTCATCACATTCGGTTCCGGGGAATAGGGTTTGGCGACAGCCCAGCCGTCATCGCTGTTCTGGGCTTTCWCAACGCGGGGATAAGTACGGCTTGGCGTGGCCGTCGCCGTCAGCTCGGCAGTCGGCTTGTTGCCGCCCCAGCCGGACGCCAGTACGGCCGACATCTGGCGCGGCTCGGACACAGTCAGCATGCCGCCCACCCAGCCCAGCGCCACGCAGCCGCCCAGCGAACCCCACAGCTTGAGGCGGCGCTTCAGCACGCGGCGGCGCGGAATATCCACCGGATGATCGGACCAGCCCGGCTCAGCCGGCGCGTGATGGCTGTCGTGCTTGGTGCTCTCCAGCCAGGCGATTTCCCATTCTTCCTGGGCGATCCACTCGTCATGCTCCTTGCGGCGCACCGGATCAGCCAGCGTGCCATAGGCGGTATTGACGATGGCCATGATGCGCGCAGCCTTTTCGTCACCCGGATTTTTGTCCGGATGGTATTTCTGGCTCAGCGCTTTGTAGGCGGCACGTATGACTTCCTGGGGCGCCCCGCGGGAGACCTTTAAGTTGTCATAGTGAGTGTGGATCTTTCCCATCTCTTAATATTATCAGCGGCAGCCCGCCTCTACAAACGGTGGACGCGATCCGCGCGCAGCAATTCGGCGGGCAGTTCCACGTCTTTACCGATGGTCAGCACTTTAAACAGTTCGCCCATTTCCGCCGGAGATACCAGCTTTTGCAGGGCGTTCGACTGCGGCAGGTAACGCATGGTGTCGGACGGGTCGGTGCGCAGCAGCAGTTCGCCGATGCCGACACCAATCAGAAAACCGGCCTGGCTGGTATAGCCGAGCACGTCCGCTCCCGCGTCCTGGGCCGCCAGCGCCATGGCCGTGAAATCGACGTGGGCGGTGATGTCCTGCAGGCCGGGATAATAGAACGGGTCCGGATGGGCGTGGTGGCGGTAATGGCACATCAGGGTGCCGGTGGCGCGGTCGCCCAGATAGAACTCGCGCGCCGGGAAGCCGTAGTCGAACAGCAGCGCCGCGCCGCGGCCGCCTGCCAGCATGGCGCCCAGCGTCGCCATGAAGCCGCAGGCTGCGCCGTGGATTTCGGTCACGTAGCCGACCGGCAGGCTTTCCGGGTCCGGAATCTGGCGGGCGATCTGCTCGACGAGAGCGGCATCGGGCGCCACCGCATCCCAGGCAAAGGCGCCGTCGCGCACGGTCACGTGCAGCGCCTGCCAGCCCTGCCCGGTCAGCGTGACCATATCGACCGGCATGGCGTCCAGCACCTCATTGCCCAGCACCACGCCTTCAAAGCGTTCCGGCAGGCGGTCCAGCCAGCGCACCTGTGGGAAGGCGCGCAAGGTTTCCTGCTGGCGCGCGCGCAGCTCGCCGGACAGGTCGACAATGGAATAGCTCTCGACCGTCACGCCGGCGGCAGCCAGCTCGGTCAGCACATCCAAAGCCAGCTTGCCCGTGCCGGCCCCGAATTCGAGGATATGCGGCGCGCTTTGGGCGATAATAGCGGCTGCCGCGTGCGCCACGGCCTGTCCGAACAGCGGCGTCAGCTCTGGTGCAGTTGTAAAATCGCCATCTTTTCCCAGTTTGGCGGAACCGCCGCTGTAATAGCCCAGACCGGGCGCATACAGCGCCTGTTCCATGAAGCGGGAGAATGGAATGGAACCGCCCTGCTGCGCGATATCGGCGGCGATCTGCTGCTGCAAGGCTTGGGACGCGGCCAGCGCGTCGGAAGAAGGTGCGGGTAAAGACATTCCGGCATTGTAGCGAATCGGCGCGCCCCACCCTACGGAATTGATTGACACTTAATATGACGACAACACAGCCAGTGACCACGCCACGCGTCGCCCTCGTCACGGGCGCCGGCAAGCGCCTGGGCCGCGCCATTGCCCTCGGGCTGGCGCAGGCGGGCTGGGACATCGCCGTCCATTACCGCCATTCGCACGACGAAGCGCGCGATGTGGCGCAGGCGATTGCCGCGCTGGGCCGCCGCGCCGTCACGCTCGATTGCGACCTGTCCGACCAGGAAGCGGTGAAGCAGCTGCTGCCGCGCGCCGTGGCCGCGCTGGACGCCGTGCACTGCGTGGTCAACAACGCGTCGCTGTTCGATTACGACAGCCATTTCGATTTCGGTTTCGAGCGGCTGGATGCGCATATGCACGCCAATGTCGGCGCGCCCGTGCTGCTGGCGCATGCGCTGTACGACGCCACGCCGGAACGCGGCGAGGCGGTCGTCATCAATCTGCTGGACCAGAAGCTTTATAATCTCAATCCCGATTTTTTGTCCTACACCCTGTCCAAGGCTGCGCTGGAAGCGGCGCAAACCATGCTGGCGCAGGCGCTGGCGCCCAAGGTAAGGGTGGTGGGCGTGGCGCCGGGGATCACCATGGTGTCCGGCGACCAGAGCGAGGAAGGCTTCGCCAAGGCGCACCAGCAAACGCCGCTGGGCCGTTCCAGCACGCCGGAGGACATTGCCGCTGCCGTGGTCTATGCGGCCAGTGCGCGCGCCATGACCGGCACCACTTTACTTGTCGATGGCGGCCAGCACCTGCAGCCATCGGGACGCGACGTGATGTTCGTCGCCAAATAATTTCAACTTTAAGGTTTTCGCAAAATGCTGTCCGCCCTCATTCACCCGCAACTGCAAGACTGCCGCCGGCTGTTCCTGCGCAATTACGAAGTGCTGATCAATATCGGCGTGCACGATTTCGAGAAGAAGGGCGAGCAGCGCGTGCTGATCAACGTGGACCTGTATATTCCGCTGGCCGTGTCCACGCCCAAGGACGACGAACTGAATGAAGTGGTGGACTACGACTTCATGCGCGAGACCATCGCCCGCCGCATGGCCGAGGGCCACGTGCATCTGCAGGAAACGCTGGTGGACGATGTGGTAAAGGCCATGCTGGCGCACCCGAAAGTGCTGGCAGCACGCGTATCGACCATGAAGCCTGATGTCTATCCGGATTGCGAAGGCGTGGGCGTGGAAGTATTCAAGATCAAGGACGTAGCATGAACGCCGTAGTCGACACCAAAGCCGCCGACAAGGTGGCCTTCGAAAACAACAAGCTGCACAAGCGCCTGTGCCGCCTGGTCGGCCAGGCCATCGGCGATTTCAATATGATCGAGGAAGGCGACAAGGTCATGGTCTGCCTGTCCGGCGGCAAGGACTCCTATGCCCTGCTGGATATCCTGATGACGCTGCGCGAGCGCGCGCCCATCAATTTCGAGATCGTGGCCGTCAACCTGGACCAGAAGCAGCCGAACTTCCCGGCTGACGTGCTGCCTCGCTATCTGACCGAGCTGGGTGTGGCCTTCCACATCGAGAACCAGGACACCTACTCGATCGTCAAGCGCCTGATTCCGGAAGGGAAAACCACCTGTTCCCTGTGCTCGCGCCTGCGCCGCGGTATCCTGTACCGCGTGGCCGATGAACTGGGCTGCACCAAGATCGCCCTGGGCCACCACCGCGACGACATCCTGGAAACCTTCTTCCTGAATATGTTCTTCGGCGCGAAGATCAAGGGCATGCCGGCCAAGCTGGTGTCCGACGACGGCAAGCACGTGGTGATTCGTCCGCTGGCCTATGTGAAGGAAGAAGACACCGAGCGCTATGCGGCCGTGAAAGGCTTCCCGATCATTCCTTGCGACCTGTGCGGCTCGCAGGAAAACCTGCAGCGCAAGCAGATCAAGGCCATGCTGCGCGACTGGGAAAAGAAACATCCGGGCCGCGTGGAGAGCACCTTCTCCGCCCTGTCGACGGTGGTTCCTTCGCATCTGATGGACCGCGATCTGTTCGGCTTCAAAGACATCAAGGCCGACGGTCTCGCCAATCCCCTCGGCGACATCGCCTTCGACGAAGAACCCTGCTCCACGCCAACGGCCACACCGGGCATCATTCCTCTTCAAGCCGGTTAAGCCACGTGCCGATCGCGGCGGGTCAATGACCCGCCCTACGCCGGGCCAGGAATATTGTTACCCTCGCGTAGGGCGGATCATCGATCCGCCGTTGCAAGCGCACCGTTAGCGGTCATAAATCCCCGCATATTTCAGCCCGTAATAAAGGATGAAGGTATAGCACGCTGCGGGGATGAGGAAGGACCATTGGACGCCCGCGGCATCGCCGACCGCGCCTTGCAGCAGAGGCACAATGGCGCCGCCCGCGATGGCCATGCACAGCAGGCCGGRGCCTGGCCCCGTCAGGTGGCCAAGGTCTTTCAGCGCGATGCTGAAGATGGTCGGGAACATGATCGAGTTGAACAAGCCGACGGCAAGAATCGCCCACATCGCCACACCGCCGTGGCTGAAGATCGACAGCAGCACCAGCGCGATCACGGCAGCTGCATTGAAGGCCAGCGCATTACCCGGCTTCACATAGTGCATGGCCGCGCTGCCGACGAAGCGTCCGATCATGGCGCCGCCCCAGTAGTAGCTGACATAGCGCGCCGCATCGGCCGGCGCCAGGCCGGCGACTTGCGGCTCGCCGAAGTAGTTGACCAGGAAGCTGCCGATGCTCACCTCCCCGCCCACATACAGGAAGATCACCACTGCGCCCAGCACGAGGTGGCGATGCGCCAGCAGCGCACCCCAGCCTTCGCGGGCCGCTGCCGGCGGTTCGCCCGCTTCGATGTGCGGCAGGCGCGCCAGCGAGAACAGCACGGCCAGCAGCAGCAGCGCTGCCGCCAGCACCAGATAAGGTCCCTGCACGGTGGATGCTTCCGCCGCCGCACCGCCAGACGCCGCGCCGTGGCTCAGCGCACCGCCAGCAAGAATCAGCATGCCGCCCAGCGCAGGCGCAATCGTAGTGCCCAGCGAATTGAAGGCCTGGGCCAGGCTCATACGGCTGGACGCATTGCGCGGTTCGCCCAGCGCCGCCACATAAGGATTCGCAGCCACCTGCAGCACCGTGATGCCGCTCGCCAGCACGAAGAAAGCAAACAGGAACAAGGCATACCCGGAATTCGCCGCCGGGTAGAACAGCGCGCATCCGGTCGCGGCGATCAGCAGGCCGGCGACGGCGCCACGCTGATAGCCGATCTTGCGGATCAACATACCGGCCGGCAGGGACACGATGAAATAGGCGCCATAGAAGCAGCACTGCACCATCATCGCCTGTACATAACTGAGCTGGTACACGGCCTTCAGGTGCGGAATCAGCACATCATTCAGCGCCGTCAGCGAACCCCACATGAAGAACAGCAGTGTGACAATCGACAACGCACTGCGGTAGTTCGTCGGCGCAGACGCGGCGGCATTCGGTGCGGAAGCAACAGGGCTATACGTTTCCATTGATTCTCTCCACTTCGTCAAGGGTGGGTGCGTGGGCACCGGGAGCGCAGCAGGCTGCAGCGCCGCAGGCTACGGCAAAGTTAAGATGCTGCTGCCAGTCGCGCTCAGGATGATGGTCCAGGCTGAAGACCAGGCCGGCAATGCTGGCGTCGCCCGCGCCGACCGTGTCCGCAACAGTGATGCGCGGCGCCGGCGCGTGCCACATGCCGGCGCCGGCCAGCAGCGAAGCGCCTTCGCCGCCGCGTGTGTACAGCACGGCGGCGACAGGATTCATGGCGCGCAGTTGCGCCAGCGCTGCCGCTTCGTCATCGGTACGGAACAGCGCGCGCAAGTCTTCGTCCGAGACTTTGATAACGTCGGCCAGCGCCGCCATTGCGCGCAGCGTGACGTCGTAGCGCTCGTCCATCAGCTTGCGGAAGTTCGGGTCATAGCTGATGCGCACACCGGCCGCACGCGCAGCAGTGGCTAGCGTTACCAGTTTGTCGGCAAGCGGCTGGCGTGCCAGGCTGATGCCGCCGAAATGCAGCCAGCGCGCATCGTGCAGCCAGTTGGCGGGCAGCGTATGCGGGTCGAAATACAGATCGGCGCTGTTCTCGCCGACGAAGAAATAATCCGGCGGCGTGGTCGAATGCACCATCGCCAGCAGCGGCGGGCGCGCATAGCGTTGTAGATAGCGTAAATCCAGTCCGGACGCCTCGCTGGCCCGCCACAGCGCGTCGCCAAACACGTCCTGGCTGATGGCGCCCGCAAACGCCGTCGGCGCACCCAGCGCCGCCAAAGCCCGCGCCACATTCCAGGTCGAGCCGCCGACGCGGCTATGCCACACATCGCCTTCATGGCGGATCATGTCGGTCAGCGCCTCTCCGGCGCAGACAAAGCGCGCGCCGTCAGCCATGCTTGCTCCAGGCGCGCATGATGTCGTAGCAGGCGCCCATGGTGTGATAGTCCACTTTGCCTGCCGGGCTTTTCTCGTCCGAGTATTTGCGGTTATCGGCGGTCAGGATGCGGTACCAGGCGCCGTATTCGTGATCGACAAAATACGTCCAGCTGTACTTCCACAGCTTTTCGTACACGGTCTTGTAAAGGGGATCGCCGGTGCGCGCGGCCAGCTGCGCGGCAGCAGCCAGTGTTTCGGCCTGCACCCAGAAATATTTATCCGCATCGCAAATGCTGCCGTCCGGAGCGAAACCATAATGGATGCCGCCATGCTGATGGTCCCAGGCCTTGTCCAGCGCAATCGCAAACAGCTTCTGTGCGGCAGGCAGCAGCCAGGATGGATCGCGCTGAAGATGCGCGCCATGTTCTTCCAGTTGCAGCAGCAGCTTGCTCCACTCGGTTAAATGGCCCGGCTGGTAGCCCCATGGACGGAACAGGTTGGCCTTGTCGTGCAGATTGAATTCCCAGTCGACCGACCAGTCGCTCTTGTAGTGTTCCCAAATCATGCCGTTGGCGCGTTCCGCCTGGCGCTGCGTGATATTCCAGGCCAGCAGTTCGGCGYGGCGCAGCAGATGCACCTGGCCAGTGGCCTGGTACGCGGCCAGCAAGGCTTCGCAGGCATGCATATTGGCGTTCTGGCCGCGATAGGACGACACCTCCGACCAGTCCGCACTGGCCTGGTCGGCATACAGACCATGCTCCGGTTCCCAGAAGCGGCGCTCCATCAGCGCGAACGTTTCTTCGATATAGCCGCGCGCTTCTTCCACGCCCGCCATCAGCGCATGGGAATACGCCAGCAGCACAAAGGCCAGACCGTAGCAGTGGTTTTCCGCGTCCAGCACTTCAGCCTTGCGGTCCTGCCACTTCAACAGCCAGGTGTAGCCGCCCGTTTCAGGATTGCGGTGCACATTGCGCAGGAAATCGACACCGTGCCGCACTTGCTGCAGATACTCCGGCCGCTGGAAGTGGCGGTAAGCCATCCCATACACGAATACAAAGCGTGTGCTCGACACCAGATGGCGTGTCGCCGCGTCGTAGACCGTGCCGTCGTCCTTGAAGAAATGATAGAAGCCGCCGCTCGGATCGATAGAGCGCGGGTAGTAGAAGGACATCGTCTGCGCAACGTGGTTATGCAGTGTGGAACGCGCGAAGAAATCGGGGAAAGCCTGGGTCATCTGGTCATCCGTGGTTTAGTCATCATTACTGCTCTCGCGCACGACCAGGCGCACCGCGAGAATTTTCTCCAGCACCTGGCTGGTATCCGTTTGCATCAGCAACTCGACACCGGCCGCGCCCAGCGCTTCCTTGTCGGTGCTGACACTCGACAGCGGCGGCACCGCCATCGCTGCCGCGCTGATATCGTCGAAGCCGACGATGGCAAGATCGTGCGGAATCTTGAGTCCTGCGTCCAGGCAGTAGCGCATCGCTGCCAGCGCCGTGCTGTCGTTGTAGCAGAACAGTGCATCGGGACGCTGGGTCATCGCCAGTAAGCCGGCCATCGCATCGCGCACAGCCTGATCGCGGTCGCCAATGCCGGGCAAGGTCACCTCAAGATCGGGATCGGCCAGGCGACGCGCTTCGTACAGCGCCTTGCGGAAGCCGCGCACGCGCTGCTGAATGCTGTAGTGCGACAGCGGACCGGAAAGCATGGCAATGCGTTTGCGTCCACTCTCGATCAGGTGACGGGTGGCGAGATAGCCGCCCAGATGGTGATCGGCGTTGACCGAGGTGTAGCCCTGCAGGCGCATATCGACCAGCACCATCGGCTTGCCGCTGGCGCGCAGCGCTGCCAGCACCTCCGGCTCGAAATAGCCGGCGCACAGAATCGCATCCGGCTGGTGCAGGCGAATCAGCTCCGCCACCGGCTCGGCCGGATTGACCGCGAACAGCGAGAGCGCAATCCCTTCCTTGCGGCAGGCCGCTTCCGCGCCATGCAGCACGGGCGAATAGAAGGGGCTGGYCGCCAAAGTGCTGTGCTGGGAGTGCAGCAAAAATGCGATGCGTCGGATGCGCCCCGTCTTCAGGTTGTTGAAGTCGTACCCCAGTTCGCGCGCCTTGGCGACTATCAGTGCGCGCGTTTCTTCGCTCAGGCCAGTCTGATTCTTCAGCGCGCGCGACACCGTGCCGATCGAACGGCCGGTGTGCTGCGCAATGGTGCGGATCGTGACCGGGTCAGTGGGCTCGCTCATGCTGCGTCTCGCGCGAGAAGGAATAGGGAGCATCGTCCGGCGCTGTGCCGCGCTGCTTGTTCGGCACGGCCGACATATTGAAGTCGAGTGTAGCGCCCTTCAGCAGCTCATCGTGCGCCAGCCAGTTACGCGTGTACGGGCGTCCGTTCAGGCGCGCGGACTCAATGTAACGTTTGTCGGCATCGTTGGCCGGCGCGTTGATACGCACGTCCTTGCCGTTTTCAAGATGCAGCGTCGCGTGCTGGAACAGCGGAGCGCCAATCACGTACTGGCCGACGGCCGGCGTGACGGAATAGAAGCCCAGCGCGGAGAACACATACCAGGCCGAGGTCTGGCCGTTATCCTCATCGCCGCAATAGCCATCCGGCGTCGCACGGTACATGCGGTTCAGCGTTTCGCGAATCCAGTACTGCGCCTTCCATGGCGCGCCCGCGTAGTTGTATAGATAGAGCATGTGCTGGATCGGCTGATTGCCGTGGGCGTACTGCCCCATATTGGCAATCTGCATTTCGCGGATTTCGTGAATCACCTCGCCATAGTAGCTTTCGTCGAAGACCGGCGGCAGCTTCATGACGGTATCGAGCTTGTCGACGAAGGCTTCGCGTCCACCCATCAACTTGATCAGGCCATCGACGTCATGGAACACGGACCAGGTGTAGTGCCAGCTATTGCCTTCGGTGAAAGCATCGCCCCACTTGAAGGGATTGAACGGCGACTGGAAGCTGCCGTCCTTGTTCCGTCCGCGCATCAGACCTGTTTCGGGATCGAACAGCTTCTTGTAGTTCATGGCACGCTGAGCGTAGATGCCGATTTCCGATTCCGGCTTGCCCAGCGCTTTGCCCAGCTGGTAGATGGCGAAATCGTCGTAGGCATATTCCAGCGTGCGCGCGGCGTTCTCGTTGATCTTCACGTCGTACGGCACGTAACCAAGCTCGTTGTAATACTTGACGCCGAAGCGCCCCACCGCTGGCATCGGGCCTTCGTTGCCGGCGCCGTGTTTGAGCGCTTGCCATAAGGTGTCGATGTCCTGACCGCGAATGCCTTTTATCCATGCATCCGACACGACGGCGGCCGAGTTATTGCCGATCATGACGTTGGCAAGACCGGGACTGGACCACTCAGGCAGCCAGCCGCCTTCCTTGAAGTCATTGGCCAGGCCCGCCTGCATTTCGCGGTTGATCGAGGGGTAGACCAGATTCAGGAAGGGGTAGAGAGCGCGGAAGGTGTCCCAGAACCCGGTTCCGGCAAACATATAACCGGGCAGAGTCTGGCCGTTGTATGGGCTCCAGTGAATCGGCTGCCCCTTTGCGTCGAGCTCATACAGCTTGTTCGGGAACAGCACCATGCGGTACAGGCTCGAATAGAAGGTGCGCATCTGGTCGATGCTGCCGCCCTCCACTTCCACGCGGCTTAACACGCGGTTCCATGCCGCCCTGGCTTTGGCGCGAGTCGCGTCGAAATCGTCGTTCGCCAGTTCGCGCCGGAGATTGAGCTCGGCCTGCTCAGCGCTGATGAAGGACGACGCCACCTTCATGTGCACTTGCTCGCCCGGCTTGAAACCGACAATGGCGCCACTGTGGTCGCTTGTCATTTCCAGACCGCCCTCGATCAGCTGCTTGCCGCTCCAGACGTCGGCCGAAGTGAAGGGTTTATCGAACACCATCACGAAGTAGTTGCGGAAGTTGGCCGGCAGCGGACCGCGCGCATAGCGGGTACTGTAGCCAATCACCTTGCGCTGATCGGGCAGGATCTTGATGTAGGAGCCTTTGTCGAAGGCATCCACCACCACATAATTTTTCTCGGACTGCGGGAAGCTGAAGCGGAACTGGGCTGCGCGCTCCGTCGGCGCGATTTCGGCGGTGACGTTGGAATCGGCCAGATACACGCTGTAGTAATAAGGCTTCGAGACTTCCGCCTTGTGCGAGAACCAGCTGGCGCGGTCGTCTTCGTTGAAACGCTTGGCGCCGGTGATGGGCATGACGGCAAACTGGCCGTAGTCGTTCATCCAAGGCGACGGCTGGTGCGTCTGCTTCAGGCCACGGATCTTGTCCGCGCCGTAGGTGTAGGCCCAGCCATTGCCCATCTTGCCGGTCTGCGGCGTCCAGAAGTTCATGCCCCACGGGACGGCAATGGTCGGATAGGTATTCCCGTTCGACATTTCCATGCTGCTGGCCGTGCCCATGAGGGGATTGACCCACTCCACGGGATCGGCCACCTTGCCAACCATTTGTGCCCCGGCCAGCGGCGCGGCCAGGGCCAGTACCAGTCCGAATTTCATCATTGGTAAGCCGTCTGCGTGTATGGGCGGGCTTTGTGGTCGCGGCCCCAGTCGGTATTCGGCGTTGCCTGCATGCGGAACACCAGCTCGCCGCCTGCGGTAATGTCTTCATGGCGCAGGAAGCTGCGCTGCAGCGGCTTGCCGTTCAGCGTGACACTGCCGACATACACATTCGTTGCGCTCAATTGCTCGGCGCGGATGGTGAAGTGCTTACCGTTCGGCAGATTCAGCACGGCCTTGTCCACGAAAGGACGTCCGATCACGTATTCATTGCTGCCCGGCGCTACGGGATAGAAGCCCAGGGCGGTAAAGGTGAACCAGGCCGACATCTGACCCAGATCGTCATTGCCCGCCAGACCGTCCGGCTTGGCGCTGTACTGGCTGGCGACGATCTGGCCCAGGCGCGCCTGAGTCTTCCACGGTGCACCGGCATAGTTGTACAGGTAGGCTACATGGTGCGATGGCTCGTTGCCGTGGGCGTAATGGCCGATCAGGCCGGAGATGTCTTCCATATGCGCGTAGACGTTCGCATCGACCTTGGCATCAAATACCTGGTCGATCTTCGCCGCCATTGCCGCATCGCCGCCCAGCATGGAGATCAGACCGGCATTATCGTGCGGCATATACCAGGAATATTGCCATGCGCTGCCTTCGGTGTAATCGCTGCCGAAGTTGGACAACACGGGATTGAAGGGCTCGCGGAATTCGCCCGTCGATTTACGGGCGCGAATGAAGCCGGTTTTGGTGTCGAACACATTGCGGTAATTCTGGGCGCGCTTGTAGTAGCGGGCGGCGATATCCTTCTTGCCCATCTTCTCGGCCATGCGCGCGATGGTCCAGTCGTCGAAAGCATATTCGACGGTCTTGGATGCCGCTTCCGGCTCCAGGTCGATCGGCACATAGCCCAACTTCATATAGTGTTCCAGGCCGCCGTAAGGACCGTATTCGGCACTGGCGGTCATCGCGGCCAGCGCTTCATCGGCGCTGAAGCCTTTCAGGCCCTTCATGTAGGCGTCCGCAATCACCGGCACCGCGTGGTAGCCGATCATGCACCAGGTTTCCAGGCCGTTGAACTGCCACACCGGCAGGATGCCGTAGGGGCTTTCCTGCTGCGACACGATCAGGGAACGCACGAAGTCGACGTTCTGCTGTTCCGGCTGGATCAGCGTCAGCAAAGGATGCAGAGCGCGGTAGGTGTCCCACAGCGAGAAGGTGGAATGGAAGCTGAAACCCTTGGCCTTGTGCACCTGGTTATCCGGGCCGCGATACTGGCCGTCGCGGTCCATGAACAGGCTTGGCGCCAGCATGGCGTGATACAGGCTGGTGTAGACCATGGTGCGCATTGGTTCCTGCGCTTCGACTGCCACGGCGGACAGGGCATCGTTCCAGGCTTTGCTGGCGCGGTTGCGTTCCGCGTCAAAGTCCCAGCCCGGCATTTCTTCCAGGTTGGCGAGCGCGCCGTCTTCGCTGACGGCGGACAGCGCGACCTTTACCATCAGCGTGCCATCGGCCGGTACGCCGAAGTCCAGTGCACCAACCAGGGCCTTGCCTTCCACGTAAATCTTCTCGGACGGCGTTTTGCCCGGCGCAGCGAAGCCTTTGTACTCGACGCCCTCTTCGCGGTTGTACAGCGCGCGGCCGGCGATGGGGCGCGAGAACTTCATCGCGAAATACAGCTGGCGTCCCGGCGCCCAGCCGCGCGTGACGCGCATGCCGGTAATGGTGCTGTTGTCGCGGACGCGCATCGAGGACCACAGGTTCTTGCCGTTGTAATCGTAAATGCTTTGACGCAGATCCAGGATCACCTTGGCGTCCGCACCCTTGTCGTAGTGGTAGCGGTGCAGGCCTACCCGCTCGCTGGCAGTCAGTTCGACACTGACGTCGTTATCCTGCAGGCGCACGGCGTAGTAGCCCGGCTCCGCGTGTTCGTCTTCGTGGCGGAAGCGCGAACGGTAGCCGCTGAAGGGGCGCTCCGGATAGCCCGGTTCCAGCTTCGTGTCGCCGCTGTAGGGCATCAGCAGAATGTCGCCGAGATCGGAGTGACCGCTGCCGGAGAAGTGGGTATGCGAGAAGCCGAGGATGGAGTTGTCTTCGTAACGGTAGCCTGCCGCCCAGGGATAACTCTGTTTGAAGTGGCGGACCTGGGTGTCCGGGCTCAGTTGGACCATGCCGAACGGACGCGTGGCGCCGGGGAAGGTGTGGCCATCGCCGCCGGTGCCGATGAATACATTGACGGCGGC
>NZ_JBFRDW010000072.1:0-13847 GCF_052113985.1 Pseudoduganella sp. RAF53_2
GGTTATCCAGCTTGTACAGCTTCAGCGACTGCATGATCGTGGCGATGTCCACCTTGGCGGCAGCCACCTTGGATTCGGCGGCGCGGCCCAGCAGCTTCGGCACCACGAGTGCAGCCAGCACGCCCATGATGACCACGACCACCATGATCTCGATCAGGGTAAAACCGCGCGCGCGGCGGCGTTGAGAAATCTTTTGCATAAAGGTTCAGTTACAAATTAAACAAGAATGCCTAAACTAGCAGTATAACGGGGCCGGAGCCCCGTGTCTGTTTTAGTCACGTTTGGTCACGAACGTTAATCCCGCTCGCGGGCCGACACGCCAATGCGGCGCAGCGCGCCATCATTGCTGCCGGCGATGCTCGACGACACCGATTCCAGCGTCTTCACGACCGGCTGCTCACTGACGAATGGACGCACGCCCACCGCCGTATCGATCTCCTTCGGAAAAATGATGGAGCCGCGCGTGATGACTGCCGCCACCTTGCGGATGTCGCCAATGTCCCTGGTCGGATCGCCATCGACCAGCACCAGGTCTGCCAGCTTGCCCTTTTCGATGCTGCCGCGGTCATTGCTGGTGCGGGTATACAGCGCGCCATTGCGGGTCGCGATCTGGATCGCCTGCGACGGGGTCAGACCCGCCTTGACCAGGAATTCCAGCTCGGACTGCAGGGTGAAGCCGGCGATATCGTCGGTGCCCGCCACCAGCGGCACGCCGGCCTTGTACATGATGCCGACGAACTGCACCATCTTGGCGTAGGATTTTTCGTAGCGCTTCTGGGTTGCCGCATCCGGAATCTTCATGGTGCCGACGTGGAAGTTGCGCGCCACGTCAGGCGGCATATTGCCTTCCACTGGCGCCCAAGGCTCATTCACATCGCCATCCTTCTGCTTCAGGAAGGCGAAGGTGGACAGGGTCGGATCGATCACGATCTTCTTCTTCGCCAGGAAGGACACAAAATTCTTCACCGGCTTGGAGTTGAAGTCCAGATCGGCCGTMTTTTCAGCCGGCAGGTAGAAGCGTTCCAGGCTGCGCGTTTCCACACCTTCCTTGAACAGGAAGTTCAGCATCACCTGGTTGATGTGCTGGATCTCGTCGTAGCCTGCATCCAGCGCCTGCTGGGCGCGCAGGCCGGCCGGGATGTGGCCGGACACGCGCAGGCCGCGCTCATGCGCGTAGGAGACGGTGTCCTTCAGGATCTCTTTCGGGAAGGAGTTGTAGATCTTCAGCTGCGGGTAGCCATGTTCGGCATACCAGTCGATCGCGTTCTTCGCCTGCGGCAGGGTCTTCACCACGAAACCGCCGTTGGAGGAATAAGGGCTCTCGCCTTCCAGGAAACCGGCCGGCACGATCTGCGGACCAAGCAGTTTGCCGTTGCTGGTCTCGTCGATCATCATCTGGATCTGGGCGTTGTCGTTGCCCATATCGCGCAGGCTGGTCACGCCGGCCGAGATGTGCAGCGGACCATCCCAGCGCGAGATGTGACCATGCATATCGAACAGGCCAGGCAGCACGATGCGGTTGGCGGCATCGATCTCGTTGACCGCGCCGCGCACCGGCGCACCCGCCGGCAGCACGGCAGTGATGCGGCCGCGCAGCATGTAAATATCGGACGGCTTGCCGACGGTGGCCTTTTCGCTGTCGAAGATGCGCGCATTGCGCACCACGGTCAGGCCTTCCAGCGGATGCTGCAGCTTGGCCGCCAGGTCGTTCAGCATCTTTGCTTCCGCAGCCTTCTGGTGCTCGGCCAGCAGCTTGCCGTTGTTCTGCCAGCCGTCCAGCGAGAACACGAAGGTGCCGGGGATGACCACCGCGAACAGGGCAGGCTTGTCGCCGGTGGTGGCCCAGGAGAACTGCGGACTCAGACCCAGGCCGGTTTGCGCCAGCAGCTGCACGGTCTGGGTGGATTTGCCGTCAGCGCTGGTGACCTGCACTTCATCGAGTTTGACTTGCTTCAGCGTGCCGGAAGGCAGCAGCGGCATGCTGGCATCCGGCGTGTTTGCGAGCGCGGTAATGGCGGCAGACGACACCTCAAACGAACCGTTCAGCGCAACGTAGATGGCGGGGCCGGTTACGTCCTTGCTGCCTTTTTCCGTGGTCGAATGCCACTGCGCCTTGCTGCCGCTGCGCTCGAAATATTCGTCCACCACGGCGCCATACGTCGAATTGCCTTTGACGTGATAGCTGCTCATGGTGCCGTCCGGCGCCAGGCGGAATTCTTCCGTCAGTTCGGGGCCACGGCCGTTGTCCTTGTAGATGAAGCGCACTTTGGTCAGGCCGTCGTCCATGCGTTCGACAACCTGTTCGCCGGTCTGCTTGCCGTTGTTCTCGGAAATGATCACATAACGCGTGGTCGACGCGGCCTGCGCGCTGAAAGCGGCGGCGATGGACAGTGCAAGTACGGAGGCAATACGCTTCATTACGGTGGATCTCCCTGGGCTTTTAGTTATGAGCCGCGCAAACGGGGCAGCCGTCGTTGCGGGTGATGGTAATGCTGGTCCATTCCATGCGCAGACCGTCCAGCAGCAGCAGGCGGCCGGCAAGCGATTCGCCGATTCCCATCACGAGCTTCAGCGCTTCCGCTGCCTGCATGGCGCCCACTACGCCGACCAGCGGCGCGAACACGCCCATGGTGGAACAGGCCACATCCTCGAAAGGCTGGTCTTGCGGGAACAGGCAGGAATAGCAGGGCTGTTCGCCACTGCGCGGATCGAACACACTGAGCTGGCCGTCGAAGCGGATCACGGCGCCGGAGACGAGCGGCACCTTGTGCGCCACGCAGGCGCGGTTGACGGCATGGCGGGTCTTGAAATTGTCGGTGCAGTCGAGCACCACGTCGTGCTGCGCCACCAGTTCGGCCAGGCGCGCATCGTCGGCGCGCTCGACCAGCGCGGTGATGCTGATCTCCGGATTGATGGCGTGCAGGGTTTCGCGCGCCGATTCCGCCTTGGGACGGCCAACACGCGCCGTCGTATGAGCGATCTGGCGCTGCAGGTTGGTGAGGTCCACTTCATCGTTGTCGATGATGGTGAGCTGGCCGATGCCGGCCGAGGCGAGGTACATCGCTGCCGGCGAACCGAGGCCGCCCGCGCCGATCACCAGTGCCCGCGCTTGCAGGATTTTCTGCTGGCCTTCGATGCCGATTTCATCGAGCAGGATGTGGCGCGAGTAGCGCAGCAGTTGTCCGTCGTCCATCGCTTACTTTTTGGCCGCCGCCTTGTTGTCGAGCGGCTTGGGCGTTTCGACCGGCTTGGCTTCCGGCTTCGCTTCAGCGACCGGCGGCTTGTCGGCTTCCACTTTGTCGGCCTTGGCCAGCTTCACAGGAAGACCCTTGAAGTGGTTGATGGCCTGGGCCAGCTGGAAATCGTCCTTGCCGCCGAATTCGACCGGCTTCTGGGTCTTGGCCAGTGCGATCAGGCGCTGCTCTTCTTCCAGTTCGTCGCGGCGCGCGGCTTTCGGCGCATCGGCGTCGTCGTTGCTGAGGTGCTTGTCCAGATCCGATTCGCGGATGCGCAGGCTGTTCAATGCGTCGCCTTCCGCCGTTTCATCGACCGCGAAGTCCGGTACGATGCCCTTGGCCTGGATGGCGCGGCCATTTGGCGTGAAGTAGCGCGCGGTGGTCAGCTTGACGGCGGTATCGGGTGTCAGCTGGCGCAGGGTTTGCACCGAGCCTTTGCCGAAGGTCTGGCTGCCCATCACGATGGCGCGCTTGTAGTCCTGCAGGGCACCGGCCACGATTTCCGATGCGGATGCGGAGCCGCCATTCACCAGCACCACCATCGGCACCGTCTTCAGCGCGGCTGGCAGCTTGGACAGCGGATCGCCGCCGTGGCGGCCGGAATAGTATTCGGGACGTGCGTAGAAGGTCTGCTGGGAGTCGATCAACTGGCCGTTGGTGGACACCACCACGGAATCCTTCGGCAGGAAGGCCGCCGATACGCCAATTGCGCCAGGCACCACGCCACCCGGATCATTGCGCAGGTCGAGGATCAGGCCCTTGATGTTCGGATTGTCGGCGTACAGCTTGTTCAGCTTTTTCGCCATATCGTCGACCGTCGGTTCCTGGAATTGCGAGATGCGCAACCAGGCGTAGCCCGGTTCGATCATCTTCGCCTTCACACTCTGCACGTGGATTTCTTCGCGCACGATGGGCACCATCAGCGGCTTGTCTTCGTTCTTGCGCGAGATGGTCAGCATGATCTTGGTGTGCGGATCGCCGCGCATCTTCTTGATCGCTTCATCCAGCGACAGGCCCTTGAGCGGGGTGTTGTCGATGCGGGTAATCAGGTCACCAGCCTTGATGCCGGCCTTGAAGGCGGGCGAATCCTCGATCGGCGACACGACTTTGACATAGCCGTCTTCCATGCCCACTTCGATGCCGATGCCGACAAACTTGCCGGCCACCGACTCGCGCATTTCCTTGAAGGCTTTTTTGTCCAGGTAGACGGAGTGGGGATCGAGCGAGGCGACCATGCCGGCGATGGCGTCTTCCACCAGCTTCTTGTCGTCGACCTGCTCCACGTAGTCGGTCTTGATCAGGCCAAAGACTTCGGACAGCTGGCGCAGCTCCTCCAGCGGCAGCGGCGTGCCCGCTTTCTGCGCCACGGCGGAAAATTGCATCGAAGCGGCGACACCGGCCACCATGCCCAGGCCAATCAGGCCGAAACTCTTGAACTTATTGCCCATGACGCCTTCACTTATTGCTAGAACTTCACCCACCCGGCAGGATCGAATGCCTTGCCCTGGTGCCGCAATTCAAAGTATAAACCCGATTCTTCGTTACCACCGGTATTTCCGGCCGCTGCGATCGGGTCGCCTGCCTTCACCGCGTCGCCTTCCCGTTTGAGCAGGGACTCGTTGAAGCCGTAGATACTCCAATACTGGCCACCGTGATCGACGATGATCAGGTTGCCGAAGCCGCGCAGCCAGCGCGCAAACACCACCCGTCCGGCGGCCACGGAGCGCACTTCCGCCCCTTCCGGCGCCTGGATGAACATGCCCTTCCAGCTCACGCCTTCGCCGCGCTTGGTGCCGAATTTGGCGGCCACCTTGCCCTGCACGGGGGCGCGCAGCTGGCCCTTGAGGGCGGCAAAGGCGCCATCCGGGGCGGCCGGTGCCAGCGCCACTTCGGACGGACGCGGCGCCTTGTCGTCGCGTTCCGGCTCTTTTTCGGCCACGCGCGGCGGTTCTTCCGGTTCCGGCTTGGGTGGCGGCGTCTTGATGCCCTTGGCCCTGTTTTCCTGCGCCAGGCGCTCGCGCTCCGCTGCGGCTTTGGCGCGGGCCAGGGCGCGCGCTTCCGCTTCCGCCTTGGCTTTGGCGGCACGTTCGGCGGCCAGTCTTTCCTGGCGCGCTTTTTCCGCAGCCGCGGCGCGCGCCTGTTCTTCGATCAGCTTGTTCAGGCGCTCGACCAGGCTGCCGAGGCGCTGGTCATCCTGCTCCAGCTTGCCGGCTTCCTTGCGCTGGGCCAGCAGTTTTTTGGACAGATTGGCCAGCAGGGCGGCACGGCGGCCCTTTTCCTGCTCCAGCACTTTCTTCTGCTGGCGCTCCTCCTCGGCGATTTCATCCAGTTCCTGCTTGGCGTTCTGGGCTTCGGCCTGGTTGTCCTCGACCGCCTTCAGGTTAGCGCGCAGGGATTCCAGCAGCCTGGCCTGGGCCTGGGACACATAGGCCATCAACTGCAGTTCGCGGTTGATGCGGTTGGGATTGTCGCCGGAGAGCAGGAGTTTGATGCGGTCTTCATTGCCTGCCTGGTACTGCTCGCGCAACAGCTTGGCCAGCTGCTGCTTTTGCGCCGCCACCACGGCGGCCAGGCGCAATTGTTCAGCGGCCAGCTGGGCCAGCCTGGTATTGGTCTGGGATTGTTCCTCGGCCAGGTCGCGCAGGCTGCGGTTGGCGTTGGAGATGGCTTCTTCGGACTCCGCCAGCGTATCGGCCGCATCCTCGCGCGCGCTTTCGGTCTTGCCGATGTCGCGCTTGAGGTTGCTGAGCTTCTGCTGCAAAGCGGCCCGCTCCGCTTCGGCGGAGGCTTTTTGCTTGCTGCGTTCGGTCTGTTTGGGCGCCGCGTAGGCGGCACCCGCGGCCAGCACCAGTGCGAGCAGGGCCGCACCGGCACGCCGGATCGGAGTCACTGCCATCCGGAATTACTTGGCCTTGCCCTGGTTGGCCACAGCAGCCTGGGCGGCGGCGATCGCTGCCGGGTCGCCCAGATAGTAGTGCTTGATCGGCTTCAGGTCGGCGTCCAGTTCGTACACCAGCGGCTGGCCGTTGGGGATGTTCAGGCCAACGATGTCTTCATCGCTGATACCGTCCAGCATCTTGATCACGGCGCGCAGGCTGTTGCCGTGGGCCGAGATCAGGATCTGCTTGCCGGCCTTGATGGCAGGAGCGATCTCATCATTCCAGGCCGGCATGACGCGCGCCACGGTGTCTTTCAGGCATTCGGTCAGCGGGATCGAATCCTTCGGCAGGCCGGCGTAGCGCGGGTCGTTGTAGGAGGAGCGGTCATCGTCCGCTTCCAGGGCCGGCGGCGGCGTATCATAGCTGCGGCGCCATACCAGCACCTGCTGGTCGCCAAACTTGGCGGCGGTTTCGCCCTTGTCCAGGCCCTGCAGTGCACCATAGTGACGCTCGTTCAGGCGCCAGTCGTGCTTGATCGGCAGGTACATCAGGTCCATCTCATCCAGGGTCAGCCACAGGGTGCGGATGGCGCGCTTCAGCACGGAGGTGTAGCACAGGTCGAATTTGAAACCGGCTTCCTTCAGCACCTGGCCGGCGATCTTCGCCTCGCCCACGCCTTTTTCCGTCAGRTCGACATCGGTCCAGCCGGTGAAGCGATTTTCAAGATTCCACGTGGACTCGCCATGACGCATGAATACGATTTTGTACATAGAGCAATATCTTAAGAGTAGGAAATTGGTGAAAAACCGCGGCCGGAGCTACGCGCAAGCTTCTATTTTATAATGCGCGGATTAAGTTCAACCATTGAAAACCCGTGAAATTCGACCTCTACCATATCATTCTTATCGGCATCGTAGTCATTTCCGGCGGCGCGCTGCTCTGGCCAGTCCTGACTCAGCGCAGTAAAAGAGCCTCCCCTGCCGAAGCAACCCTGTTGATAAACCGCGGTAAAACCACCATTGTCGATGTACGCACTGCCGAAGAATTTGGCACAGGCCGTCTGCCGGAATCCGTGAATATTCCTGCGGCCAACCTGGCAAACCGCCTCGGCGAGCTGGAAAAGTCCAAAAGCAAGACTGTTATTGTTGTTTGCCAAAAGGGGACGCGCGCCTTCAGCGCCGCGAAAATTCTGGAAAAGGCTGGATTCACTGACGTCGTCGTGCTGGAAGGCGGCGTCGCGGCTTGGCAGGCTGCCAGCCTGCCAATGAAGAAATAACTGTGAAGGATTAGCCATGACCACCAACGTAACCATGTACAGCACCCTGGTGTGCCCCTACTGCGTCCGTGCCGAGCGCTTGCTCGAAAGCAAAGGCGTATCGAACATCAATAAGATCCGCGTTGACCTGGACCCAGCCCAGCGCCAGCTGATGATGGAGAAAACCGGCCGCCGCACCGTGCCGCAAATCTATATCGGCGACACCCACGTGGGCGGCTTCGACGATCTGTACGCTCTCGACCAGGCCGGTGGCCTGGACCCCTTGTTAAAAGGTTAAACGATCCCCAAATACAACGGAGGGCAGTAAAACGGTTTGCAAATAAAGCAGTTTTGCTACAATTTGCCCTCGCGTTTGATTTGGGCTGTCCGCAGCCTAGCAAGCAAAACCAGAGACCTATTACGATAACGAAAGCGATCCATGTCTGACGAAACCCTGCAACCCGTATTCCAAATCCAACGCGTCTACCTGAAGGACATGTCGCTGGAACAGCCGAACTCCCCGGCTATCTTCCTGGAACAAAACCAGCCAACCATCGAAGTGGCCCTGGACGTGGGCGCTGAGCCGCTGTCCGAAGGCATCTTCGAGTCGACCGTGACCATCACCGTGACCGCCAAGGTCGGTGAAAAGGTCGCTTTCCTGGTGGAAGGCAAGCAAGCCGGTATCTTCGAAGCCCGCAACATTCCTGCTGAACAGCTGGACCCACTGCTGGGCATCGGCTGCCCGAACATCGTGTACCCATACCTGCGTTCGAACATCGCCGACCTGATCACCCGCGCCGGCTTCCCGCCAGTGCACCTCGCTGAGATCAACTTCGAAGTGTTCTACCAGCAGCGTCTGGCCGCCCTGGCCCAGCAGCAAGCTGGCGGCGCCGAAGCTGCACCAACCGTGCAGTAATCTTTCTGTTGTACCATGGAAGCCCGAGCGGCTTCCTGTCCACAAAGGCCCTTAGCGGCCTTTGTGCGTTTATAGACATGCGATTTGCAATGAAAATTTCCCGTTCGATAGTTTTAGCCTTTACGCTGCTGGCGTCCGCTGCGGCTTCGGCTGTCGACTTTCGGACGGTAGGCGCTGCTCCGGCCATCCTCTACGACGCTCCCTCCCTCAAGGCAGGCAAGCAATTCATCGTTCCGCGCGGCGCGCCGCTGGAAGTCGTGATCACTTATGGCGACTGGGTCAAGGTGCGCGACGCGGACGGCAGCCTGGCCTGGACCGAAGCCAAGGGCCTGAGCAAGCAGCAGCGCAATGTCATCATACGCAATGCCAATACCAAGGTGCGCGCCGCGGCGGATGAGGCCTCCGCCATCGTGTTCACCGCCGACAAAGGCGTGCTGCTGGAACTGACTGAACTGGCCGGCAATGGCTGGACCAAGGTGCGCCACCGCGATGGCAGCAGCGGTTATGTGCGCAGCGCCGATATCTGGGGCCTCTGAAGTAATGCAGAACAATCAAAAAACAGCGGCCACGCCGCGCAAGATCAGCGTGCTGGGCGCCGGCGCCTGGGGCACCGCGGTGGCGATTGCCGTCGCCGCCCGCCACGATGTGCTGCTGTGGGGCCGCAATGCGGACGCCATGGCCGAAATCGCGGCCGCGCGCGAGAACACCCATTATCTGAAGGGCTATCCCTTCCCCGACAGCCTGGCTGTCACGGCCGATTTCGATGCGGCCGTCGCCCACGTGGGCACCGACGGCTTGCTGATTGCGGCCAGCCCGGTGGCCGGACTGCGCCCGCTGCTGAAGGCGCTGAAAGGCAAGAACATTCCCAACATCGTCTGGCTGTGCAAAGGCTTCGAATACGAAACCGGCCTGCTGCCGCACCAGATCGTGCGTGAAGTCCTGGGCGATGCGGTGCCGGCCGGCGCCCTGTCCGGCCCCTCCTTTGCGCAGGAAGTGGCCAAGGGCCTGCCGTGCGCGCTGACCATCGCTTCCTCCTCGGCCGCGCTGCGCGAATGCGTGGTGCAAACGGTCCACGGCGGCATGGTGCGCGTGTATTCCAGCGAAGACCTGGTGGGCGTGGAAGTGGGCGGCGCCGTGAAGAACGTGCTGGCCATCGCGACCGGCGTGGCGGACGGCATGGGCCTGGGCCTGAACGCCCGTGCTGCCCTGATCACGCGCGGCCTGGCGGAAATCACCCGCCTCGGCACGGCGCTGGGCGGGCAGGTGGAAACCTTCATGGGCCTGACCGGCATGGGCGACCTGATCCTCACCTGCACCGGCGACCTCTCGCGCAACCGCCGCGTCGGCCTCGGTCTGGCGCAGGGCAAGTCGCTGGAGACGGTGGTCAATGAACTGGGCCACGTGGCGGAAGGCGTGCCCTGCGCGAAAGCCGTACGTGAACTGGCGCAGAAGCTGGGCGTAGAAATGCCGATCACGAATGCCGTGGCGGGCGTGCTGTTCGATGGCGGCAAACCGCAGGAACTGGTGCAGCGTCTGCTGGCCCGCGACCCGCGCGGGGAAACAACCACCGGCCCTGCAAGCTGAGCCTATAATGGTCCATCAGCGCTTTTTTCTTGAAAGCGGACGATGGATACCTCAGCGATCGACCTGAGCGAGCTGGCCGTCGACCCGGCCGTCATGGCCAAGTGGCAGGGCATTCTCGACCTCGTCGCAAAAATCATCCAGGTGCCGGCGGCCCTCATCATGAAGGCCGAGGCGGAGGCGATGCGCGTGCTCATCGCCAGCAACTCGCCCGGTAATCCCTATAGCGCCGACGCGCTGGCGCCCAATAACAGCGGCTACTACTGCGAAACGGTGATGGCCACGCGGCGCCCGCTGGTGGTGCCGAATGCGCTGGCCGATCCGCGCTGGCAGGACAACCCCAACGTCCCGCTGGGCATGATTTCCTATATGGGCTATCCCCTGCGCTGGCCGGATGGCCGCATGTTCGGCACCATGTGCCTGCTCGATCGCCACGAGAATTCTTATGACCCTGTCCACGCCGAGCTGTTGGAGCAATTCCGCGATGTGGTCGAGCAGGACTTGCTGCAGATCTGGCACTGCCGCCAGCGCAAGGCGGAAGATGCGGCCCTGATGCAGCAGATTATCGTGACCGAGAAAATGGCCACGGTCGGGCGGCTGGTGACGGGCATTGCCCACGAACTCAATACGCCGCTGGGGAATATCGTGCTGAGCGCATCGACGCTGGCCGACCGCATCGCTTCGGTGACAGCGCAGCTGCAGTCGCGCCAGCTGACGCAGGGCGGCTTGCAGCGCCTGCTGGAAGAAGCCCGCGCCGCCTGCCAGATGATAGAACGGAACAGCGGACGCGCCGGCGATCTGATCGCCAGCTTCAAGCAGATCGCCGTCGATCAGGATGCGCAGGAACGCCGCCTGTTCAAGCTGGAGGAAACGGTGCGCAATATCGCGACGGCGATGGGYCCCATGCTGAACCGCGGCCACGTGGAGCTGTGTACCGATATCCAGCGCGGGCTGACCATGGACAGTTATCCCGGCCACGTCGAGCAAGTGCTCGCCAAGCTGATCGACAACTCACTGGCCCATGCTTTCGATGGACGCGGCGAGCGGCGCATTACGATTTCCGGCCTGCTGGCGGATCACGATACGGTGGAGCTGGTGTACCAGGACAACGGCTGCGGCATCCCGCCCGAGGAACTGCCGCGCGTGTTCGATCCCTTCTACACGACGCGTGTCGGCGAGGGTGCGCA
The DNA here is from genome assembly GCF_052113985.1 of Pseudoduganella sp. RAF53_2. Lineage (NCBI taxonomy): Bacteria > Pseudomonadati > Pseudomonadota > Betaproteobacteria > Burkholderiales > Oxalobacteraceae > Pseudoduganella > Pseudoduganella sp. RAF53_2. The sequence continues at coordinate 11,055 of NZ_JBFRDW010000072.1, forward strand.
AGGACTGGGGCTGGCGATCGTGCTGAACGTGGTGCAAGCCATCCTGCACGGCACCGTCCGCCTCGACAGCGCCGCCGATGCCGGCGTGCGATTTACCTTCCGCCTGCCGGTCAATCCCGCAGCAAAATAGTCAGCAGCAGCAGCGAATTCTGGTTGGCGCGCAGGGCATGCGGCGCGCCGCCTTGCAGATAAAGCATCTCGCCCGCACGCATGATGGCGGTACGCCCATGCGCATCGAACGCCACCTCGCCTTGCAGGCATTGCAAGGTGATCTGGCCCTTGACGCTATGCTCCGGGAGCGCCTTGCCGGATGGGAGCACGATGCGTATCAACTCCAGCTGTTCCGTCTTCGCCAATGCGATGGACGAGAACTGCGACAGGTCTTCCCCCGCCGGTCCCTGGATGCCGATCATCTGCCCGGATGATGCGTGTGGTAGCGCCATGATGCCCTCCTCTGCTTTTCTCTACATGTTACCAGTCTCTGTACATATCGCATCCCATGTTGTGCGAAGCTGCGCATATAATGACGCAGCGAAACGGCACGCATTTGCCGCATCCACTGGAGTTCACATGAAACACATCGTTGTCGCAGCCATCGCGCTCGCCCTGTCCGTCCCGGCATTCGCCAAGACCCACTCGACCAAAAACCACGCGGCTGGCAAGCACAGCGTCCACAAGACCCACAAAGCCAAGCACCACAAGGCACCGAAGGCCTGAACAGTCGCTCAAGCTGGGGCGGCGCAGTCCGCCCTGCTTACAATCTCGTGACATTTTCGCGGCAACTGTCCACTAAGATAGGCCGATGGAAATCCGAACCCACCACTACGGCCCCCTTCCCTCCCAGGCCGGAGAACTCTACCTCCCCTCAGGCAACCATCTGCCCGTGATTTGCTTGCTGCATGGCGGCTTCTGGCGTCTGCCGCATGGACGCGACCAGTTCGACGTGGTGGCGCAAGATCTGGCAGCTAGCGGATTGGCAGTCTGGAATATGGGCTACCGCCGCCTCACCGAACACGGCGCGGATTACCGCCACGTGTTTGCCGACGCCGCCTCAGGACTCGACCATCTGGCTGTGCTGGCAGCCGGCAGCACGCACATCGACCTGACGCGCGTGATCGTAGTGGGACATTCCGCTGGCGGACAACTGGCGCTCTGGCTGGGTTGCCGCAAACAGGGCCGCGTGAAGCCGCTCGCCGTGGCCGGACTGGCGCCGGTGGCCGACTTCCACGCCACGCACAAGCTCGATCCCGCCGACAGCGCCGTCGCCTCTCTGCTGGGCGGCGCGCCGGATTCGGTGCCCGAACGCTACCAGACCTATTCCCCGCGCGGCCTGCTGCCGCTGGGTGTGCCGCAACTGATCATCCACGGCAGCGAAGACGAATCCCTGCCCGCCTATCTGTCACGCGGCTATGCGGAAGATGCCCGCGTACGCGGTGATCGCATTCATCACGTGGAAATCGAAGGCATGGACCATATGGCCTTCCTCGACATTAACAGCGCCGCGCATAGCTCACTCAAGCAGTGGCTGGAGCAGCTTCTTCATTAAGCGGGACTGGGCGCCCCCATCAGATCCGCCCTACCCAGTTGACGCCAGGCGGCGGGCGTGTAGCCGGTGTGCTGCTTGAAGACGCGCTTGAAGGCCGCCACCGAGTTGTAGCCGACCTTCTCCGCCACGCGCTCGGTCGAACCACCCGGCTTGCGCAACTCGTCCGCGGCTAGCGTCATGCGGATATCGAGTAGCAGGCTGCTGGCTGAACGTCCCAGCTTCTCCTGAAAGTGACGCGCCATGGTGGCGCGCGACATATTGCACAACTCGGCGAGGCGCGGCAGCGTCCATTCCTGCGCCGGTTCACGCATCATCGCTTCCAGTGCCGGTGCGAGCCGAGGCGAACCGGCCAGCGCCATCAGGCCAACCGGCGCATCCTGGGCTTCGCTGGCCAGCCGCAGCACCAGGGCGAACAGGGCCGCCGACAGCGCCTTCAGCATCGCATCCCCACCCAGATTGCCATTGGTGGATTCCTGCCGCATCAGCGCCACCAGCCCGGCCAGCTGGCCCGCACTTTCGCCCCCGCGCACGATCAGGCGCGCGGGCAGATAGGCGCGCATCAGCCGGTCGCTGTGCGGCGGCAGGACGAAGCGCCCGCACAGCATGTCCAGCCGCACGCCGCTGCCGACGTTCTCGCTGACCGTCAGGTTGGGCGCATCGCGGTAGCGCGCCGTGGCGGGCTTCTTGCCGCTGCCATCGTGCAGGCGGTGTGCCGAGCCGTGCGGCATCAGCACGACGTCGCCCGCATGCAGCATCTCCGGCGGGCCGCCCGCCGGATCTTCCACCACCGCCGTTCCGGCATTGACGATGTGATAGGGGATCTCGCCCGGCGCGGAATCTTCATACACGACACGCCACGGCGCGCCATACAGGCAGCGTACTTCCAGCCTGCCGCTGGCGGGCGTCAGTTCCAGCAGACGGCTGAGCCAATCGATAGTGGACATAAGTGAATGAGACGAATTAGCACGATATTGAGTATTTTATCCGTTATCCGGCTCAGCGCGGCGGCATAAAGTACATCCATCCCAACCACTGTCGTAAAGGAGAACATCATGAGCCGAATCACTACCCCAGCGATTGCCAGCGCCACCGGCGCCACCGCCGAGATTTATGCCCAGATCAAGAAAGCCGCCGGCGGCGTGCCAAACACCTTCGCCACCATCGGCGCCCATGGCCCCGCAGCACTGAAAACCGTGCTGGCAGCCGACGCCACCGTCACTTCGCTGAGCAAGCAGGAGCAGGAAACC
>NZ_JBFRDW010000073.1:0-13847 GCF_052113985.1 Pseudoduganella sp. RAF53_2
CCCCATGGTTCAAGGCTTAGCTTTGTCGAGAGCGGCGATCTCATAATCGCCATCATCAACAAGCCTGTCCCACCCTTCAAATTTCCCCAACCCCAGCGTGCGCGCCATGGACAGCAGCAAGCTCTGTCCCGGAACCGCACGTTCCGGCAGCAGCTGGTAGACTGGATCGGCGAATGCCTTGGCAGGAGTTGTGATACTCCAGCCCATCTGCTCGAACTGCGTAATCACATCATCTAGCCACATCGCGTTGATCAGGTTGTGGTGCATCAGCATGACCTGTGCGATATCGCGGCCCTGGAGCTTTTGCGATAGCTCGCGGTAGGCCAGGGCGCGCTGGCGCACGTGCGAGAGATACGCTGTGCGGATTGCGCTGACGTCAGCGTTTGGATTTGCGCGCAGCGTTTCAACCAGCTTTTCATTCAGCCGCCAGTCGCTGGTATCGAGACTCACATAGGCATTGCGATAGCCATGCTCCTGCAGGAAGCTGCGCATGCCATCGCGCTTCTCCGGCGTGTTCCCTTCGCGCAGAAAAGTGAAGCGGAACCATTTCTGGTAGCCGGGCAGGCCACTGATGATCCTGTCGCAATCGAGCATCTCCTGCTCATACTGCTGCAGCGCGATTTTGTGCAGGTCCGGGTGCGTCATGGTGTGATTGCCGATCGCATGGCCCGCCTTGCCCCACTCCTGCGCCAGCGCCAGGCCTTCCGGCTTGATGGCGCCGTTGCCGGCAGTGACAAACAATGCGGCTTGCACGTGATGTTTGGCCAGCGCCGCCAACATCGCCGCGTTGCGTTCCTGCGCCGTCATGCGCGGCGTCGCCTCCAGATTGGGGCCGTCATCGAACGTGAACGCCACCGACTGTGCATGCGAGACGGAGGCGCCGATCGCGAGCGTTGCCGCGACGATGAGGTTTCGCCAAGTGACGAGGCCACGGCGCGCCTTCGTTGGCGCGCGCGGTGCGATGCTCGGGCTGGCGCTCATGCAGCCCCCATTGCGTCGATGATCGCCTGGTAGACGCGTATCGGTTCTTCGGAAATGCGGTTCAGGACGTAGAGAAAAGTGTCCTCGCCGAATACCGCATATTCGCGCGTTGGAAAGCCCCGCGCTTGCAGGCTGGCGACCTGCTCCGTGCCGAGTCCGATCAGCGATTCGAATTCGTAGTGACCTTGCTGGATGCCTTGCTGCGTGATGAAGCCGGTCAGCTCCGCCTGAATACTGCGATCGTGCGTCGCGATGGAGCATGTGTGTCCGCTCGCCAGAAGATCTTTCGCAAAGCGGCAATAAACTGCGGCCAGCTCCGGACTGTTGCGCGGCCACGCAATCGCCTCGGACTCGAAGAAAGCACCTTTCACCAAACGGATTCGTCCCGGCAGGGCCATCAGTTTCGGCAAGTCGTCCACGCTGCGAAGCAGTTTGGCGGCCATGGTGATGCCGACGGTGTTCAGGCCATCCTCTTCGTGCAGACGGCGATAGACCGCGAAAATGTCGTCCACGCGGTCGGAGGCTTCCATGGAGATAATCAGCTCCAGCCCATGCCCGGCCGCAGCGCGTGCCATGCGGCGCGTGTTCTGGTAGCTTAGTTCAGGCGAAATCAGCGAGCCCACGTGCGACAGGTCAAAGGAAATTGTGGAATCCAGTTGGCGCTCGCCGGCTGCGCGGATCAGCCGCAGGAAGACTTCAGTCTCCGCGTTTGCGAATGCTGCGTCGCGCACGCTCTCGCCCATGTATTCGATCGACGCCTTATGCCCTGCGCGGTTGATGGAAGCGGCGCGTTCCAGCGCCYCTTCGATGGTGCGTCCTGCGACGTAGCGCTGCGCCACGCGCTGAGTAATTGGCCGCAGCAGTGGATCGTTGAGGAATTTCTCTTTTGCGGCGCCATCGACTGCCAGCGCGCGGATTGCAAGCGCCGCCTTGTCGACCAGCGGCTGCCATTCGGCGGGGAATTGGGGAGGGATCGTGTCTCGCACTTCGGTTCTCCTGCAGTGGGTGCGCCGACGGAATGCGGCGCCGGCTGAATAGTAGCAGGGAGTCGCCGCCATTTATCGGGTCTGCCTGCGATTGGACCCTCCAAATCCGCGATTCGTCAGATTCGGCTGTAAGCATGCGGATTCATTGGCTACCTTACCGCTGCTCCCGCACGATAAACAGTGGCGGGAGCGACCAGGCAACCACAAGGAAAGATGATGAAAAAAGTATTGTTCAGCGCTCTGGCGGCGCTTACCCTCGCCAGCACAGGTGCGGCATATGCAGCCGGCGACTACCGGCTGAGTGCCGGCGAGTTTGAAGACTTCAACCATGGCTATAACCTGAGCACAGGCGACAGGATCTACTTCACGCAGCAAGGCAGGCAAAGTTTCTTTGTGCAGTTGGGTGGCCACAAGCGCGAACGCATGTACGCCCAGTCCAAGGGCGTTTTCATGACGCAGAGCGGGGCGCGCGTGGAATTCGCGGATCAGGGTTGGGCTGTCACGATCAAGAACTTCGAGATGATGTCGCCGCAGATTGCGCAGCAGGGTTTGAAGGATGTTACCCTAGCCAGTCGTTGATGCACTCTGCCACGGAGGCAAACTTGGATATGCCGACCTTGTTGATGTTCGTACCGGCCTGCTTCGCGCTGAATATGGCGCCGGGGCCGAACAACCTGCTCTCCGTGAGTAATGCGACGCGCTATGGCTTCCGCCTCTCGTGCAGTGCCGGCGTGGGGCGGCTGCTGGCCTTCATGGGCATGATTGCGCTGGCGTCGGCTGGGCTGGCGGTGGTGCTGCACACGTCCGAGCTGCTGTTCTACGGGATCAAGACCGTAGGCGCGATTTATCTGTTCTACCTGGCGTGGCAGCTGTGGCGCGCGCAGCCGGGCGAGGAGGGCGCTGCCACTCAGGCATCGGTCGGATGGTGGCCGCTGGCGCGGCAGGAATTCCTGGTCGCAGCCGGCAATCCGAAAGCGATCCTTATTTTCACGGCTTTTCTGCCGCAATTCGTCGATCCCTCCCGTGCCATGGCGCCGCAGTTCGCGGTGCTGGGTGCGCTGTTCCTGCTGCTTGAGACGGTGGCGCTAGTGATGTATGCCTGGATGGGCATTCACCTGCGCCAGTGGTTCGCCCGGCCGCGCGGCAAGCGCATTTTCAATCGCGGTTGCGCGGGGCTGCTGGCTGGCGCAGGCGTTGGCCTGCTGCTGGCGCGCCGCACATAAGCGCGGCACGCCGGAGGTTCACACGGCGATCTGCACAAGCGCTTTGCCGATGCGGCCCGTTTCGACATGTTGATGGGCGGCGGCGACGTCGTGTAGCGGGAAGATGACGGCCGGCAGATGACGTAAGCCGCCTGCGATGAGCAAGGTATTGATCTCAAGCGCAATGCGGCGCCGTTCGTCGGGCGTGAGGAAATACACAATGAAGAAGTGCAGGCTGGCGAACACGCGCATCATGCCGCGGTAGCTGACGGGAATCTCGGCGGCCTRCGAACCGTAGATGATGACCCGGCCGCCATGTGCAAGCAGGTCCGCGTGTATGGATGCGTTGTGGCCTGCGTTGACTTCGATGATGACGTCCACGCCCGCACCGCCGGTCAGCTCGCGCACTTGCTGTGCCAGGGCTGCGCTGTCGCCGTATTCGAGCGCATGGCTGGCGCCTACTTCGCGTGCCAGGGCCGCCTTGCCGGCACTGCTGACGGTGGCGATCACGCGTGCACCCGCACGGCGTGCCAGCTGGATAGCGTAGAAGCCAACCGCACCAGCGCCACCGGTGACCAGCACTGTTTTGCCGTCGAAGCTACCGTAGGCGTGCACTGCGTACCATGCCGTCATCAGCGGGATGCCGATCGAGGCGCCTGCTTCGAGCGATATGCCATCCGGCAGCGCGACGACCTGCGACGCGGGCAAGCAGATGTATTCGGCAGCGGAGCCGTGCTGGCGCTGCCACTGTGCGAGATAGAACCAGACGCGCGCGCCGGGCGTGAACTCGCTGACGCCCTCGCCGACCGTATCGACGATGCCGCTACCATCGCTGTGCGGTACCACGTAGTCGAAGCTCAGCGCCGCTGTGCTGACGCCGCCGCGCGCTTTCACGTCCGATGGATTCACGCCGGAGAAAGCCACGCGAATGCGCACCTCGCCGGGGCCGGGACGGCACCTGGCCAGTTGAACTATACTCAAAACCTCATCTGCGGGGCCGGTGCGGCGGTAGACGGCTGCTTGCATAGCTTGCTCCTGTTAGTCGATGAGGCCCATTCTAGAAAGCCGCACCGTGGCAAACCAAGAGAAGAAAACTGCCAGCGCTGTCAAAAAAAAGCCATTGTCCTGGGATGACCTGCTGACGCTTGCTGTTCTCGCGCGGGAAGGCTCGTGGGGCGGGGCGGCGCGCGCCCTGGGGCTGACGCGCAATACGGTCATTCGCCGCTTGCAGCGTCTCGAACTGGCGCTGGACGCACAAGTGATCGAAGAGAATCAGGACGGAATTGTGCTCACGCCGCGCGGGCGCGAGGTCGTGGCGACTGCGCAGGAGATGGGCGAGCTGGTGGAGGCGGTCGGCCTCGGAGGCGCGGGCGGCGCTGGCGGCCGGCGCGGACAGGCAGGGCGGGCCGATGCGCGCGACGCTGTGCATGGGCTGGTACGCGTCACTGCGCCGGAAGGGATTTCGGCGCAGCTGATTGCGCCAGCGCTGGGCGCCTTGCTGCGCGAATATCCGGCGCTGCGCGTCGACCTGGTCGCGACATCGGCGGTGCTGAGCATCAGCCACAAGCAAGCTGACGTGGCGGTGCGTCTGGCGCCGCCGGAAGATGAGCAGTTGATTGCCCTACGCGCCGGTACGCTGAGGTATGCGCTATACGGCGCGGGCGAAGGCGAAGCAGCTGCACATGGTGGCTCACTGGTCAGCTACGATGCGACCGGTGCGCGCTTCCCGGAAACGCAAACACTGCAACGTGCCTTCCATGACCGGCAGGCAACGGTGCGCTCAAACAGCTTGCTGGTGCAAGTGGAAGCGGTGCTGGGAGGCGCAGGAACCGCACTGCTGCCGGATTATCTGGCGGCGCGCTATGACGGGCTGAAGAAGCTGTCGGATCTGATGCTGGAGAAGCCGGTGTWCGTGGTCTTCCATTCGAAACACCGTGAGACGCCGCGGGTACGGGCGGTGACGGCCTGGCTGCAGCAGCTGATGCCGCGCAGCCTCGGCCCGGATGAAGTTTAGATACGGTTCAGGTTACCGTTTTCGCGGCGCACGTGGTCGCCGTTACGCAGGTTAGGATCGTGGCCCAGGATGACGGTGCCGACTTTGCCGGTTTCGTATTTCACGGTCACGTGCCACTCTTTGACCTTGTTCATCTTGCCTTCGATTTTCTTGCCGGCGTATGCGCCGCCCGCTGCACCGGCTACGGTTGCCAGCGTCTTGCCGGTGCCGCCGCCAACCTGGTGACCCAGCAGGCCGCCGGCGATGCCGCCAGCGATCAGGCCGGTTGCGCCGCCTTCGCCATCTTTCTCGATCATGCGAACGTTGGTCACGGTGCCGCATTCATTGCAGACCGGACGCTTAGGTTCGGCGTGCGCGCCGGTGGCGGCGACTGCCAGCAGTGCAGGCAGGAGCAGATTGCGAATTTTCATTATGATTTCTCCATCAGGAAGTTCTTTGGTGTTTGTGAGTATAGGTCAAACATTTCCGAACGGAACACACAATTGAAACAAGACGTTGCGAAACATCAGCCGTAGACGCCGCCTGTGTAGAGCAGGTCGAAGAGGCGGGAAATGGCGGCAATCAGGCCGAAAGCGCCTACTGCCAGCGTGGCAACCAGCACCAGGGCCAGCGGCCAGCGCGAAGCGGATTGCTTGCCGGAGCCGGCATTGAAAGTGGCGTCCCACTTCTCATCGGGCATCAGGCCCAGCACCAGCGCTTCCAGGAAGCCAGTCAGGATGGAGATGAAGTAGGGCAGCAGCTTGAAGTAGGGATCTGCATCCGGCGCCGCCATTGCGACAATGCCRCAGACGGGCAGGGAAGCGATATGCAGCCAGCCCCATTTGTCGCCTAAGCCGCGCAGATAAAAGCGATGCAGGCCAATGCCGCCGAGCAGTGTGGCGGCCAGGGTGGCGAGGGTTTTGTTTTTGTGCAAAACGGACATGATTGCGCGGCGAAATTGCAGGAAGCCAGCAGTATGGCACAACAAAGCTGTTGCCGACGAGGCCAGAACGGGGGATAATCACGGATTACCCCAACACTCACCCATTGTTATTAATGCTTGCCCGTCGGAGGGAAGGCGCGCTATAATTTGCGGCTTTTTCCGACTCAGCACACTTTTTTGGAAATATTATGGTCGTTATTCGTTTAGCTCGTGGTGGTGCCAAGAAGCGCCCTTTCTACAACATCGTTGCAACCGATTCCCGCAACCGTCGTGACGGCCGTTTCGTAGAGCGTATCGGCTTCTACAACCCAATGGCTACCGGCCAGGCTGAAGGCTTCCGCGTTGCTGCAGACCGTCTGGCTTACTGGCAAGGCGTTGGCGCACAGCTGTCCCCAGCTGTTGCCAAACTGGTTGCTACCAACAAAGCAGCCTAAGGCTTGAGCGAGAAGGCAGCATCCGGGGCACAAGCCCCAGACGATCTGGTGCAAGTGGGCTTTGTCTCCGGCGCCTACGGTCTGGTTGGTGGAGTGAGGGTACGTCCCTTCTCCGCAGATGCGGATGCTTTGCTGCACGCGAAAACCTGGTGGATTGATAAGCCGAGCCTGCGCGACGTAGAAGTCAAGCGGGCCAAGCTGCATGGTGGCGACGTTGTCGTGACCATGATCGGAATCGCTGATCGTGATATTGCAGAAGCGCTGAAAGGCGCCTCGGTGTTTATCCGCCGCAGCGACTTCCCCAAACTCGACGAAGAAGACGAGTTTTACTGGTCCGACCTGATCGGGCTGGCAGTAGAGAATCAACAGGGCGAAAGCCTTGGCACGGTCACCGATATGATGAGCAATGGACCCCAATCCATCCTGCGCGTCGAGGTCGAGGCCGAGGGAGCGGCGCAGGAGCGCCTGATCCCGTTTGTTGACCAGTACGTTATCAAGGTGGACAAGGACGCGAAGAAAATCATCGTGGACTGGGGCCTGGATTACTGATCCGGAACCGCAGCGATGCAATTCGACGTTATCACCCTGTTCCCTGAAATGTTCGCTGCCCTGACGCAGTCCGGCGTTACCCGCCGCGCGTTCGAGCAGAAGAAGTGGGGCCTGTCGCTGTGGAATCCGCGCGATTTCACCACCGACAATCATCGCACCGTGGATGATCGCCCTTATGGCGGCGGTCCCGGCATGGTGATGCTGGCTAAGCCGCTGGAAGCGACGATCAATGCCGCGAAACAGCGCCAGGTGGTCTCCGGACTGCCCGAGCCGCGCGTGGTATTCATGTCGCCGCAAGGCAAGCAGCTGACGCACGAGCGCGTGATGCAGCTGAAGCAGGAGCCCGGACTTGTGGTGCTGTGCGGCCGTTACGAAGCGGTGGACCAGCGCCTGCTGGACCGCTGCATCGATGAAGAAGTCAGCCTCGGCGATTTCGTGCTGTCCGGCGGCGAGCTGCCGGCCATGGCCCTGATGGATGCCGTGGTGCGCCAGCTGCCTGGCGTGCTGAACACCGATGCCTCGGCCGTTGAAGACAGTTTCGTCAACGGCCTGCTGGATTCGCCGCACTATACGCGGCCTGAAGTGTATGAAGGCGAGAGCGTGCCTCCGGTGCTGTTGGGCGGCAATCACGCCGAGATCGAGAAGTGGCGCCGCGAGCGCATGCTGGAAGCGACGGCGCGCAAGCGTCCCGACCTGCTGGTGAAGGCCCGCGAAGCCGGCCTGCTCTCGAAGAAGGACGAAAAGTTTTTGGCGGGTTTGTAAACCCGTTGTAGTACCAAGGCAGGCATGTTGCCTGCCATGTTTAACCCCATCCTCTACCGGGCAACCTTGGCGCCGGCAAGATGGTCATTGGAGTCATAAAATGAACCTGATTCAACAACTCGAGCAAGAAGAAATCGCTCGTCTGGGCAAAAACATCCCTGAGTTTGCTCCTGGCGATACCGTGATCGTGAACGTGAACGTAGTCGAAGGCACCCGCAAGCGCGCCCAGGCTTACGAAGGCGTTGTGATCGCCCGTCGTAACCGTGGCCTGAACTCGAACTTCATCGTTCGTAAGATCTCGTCCGGCGAAGGCGTTGAGCGTACCTTCCAGCTGTACTCCCCGCTGATCGCTTCGATCGAAGTGAAGCGTCGTGGTGACGTGCGCCGCGCTAAGCTGTACTACCTGCGCGACCGTTCGGGCAAGTCTGCTCGTATCAAGGAAAAACTGCCAAACCGCAAAGCTGCTGCGGCAGAGTAATCCATTCGTATCTGATTGGATCGAAGGGGCGCCGTTGGTGCCCCTTTTTTGTTTTGGAAAAACCAACGGCGGAAAAGCAGGTGGCTGCCACGACGTGGCAGCCACCAGGTTCACGTCTCGGGTTTTTCGGAGGAGGACAGATTGGCACGACCGCATTTCGACCCCACCCAGCTGCCTGTAGACGCCATCGCCGGCGAGGCGGCGGTACTGCTGGAGCGCCTGGCGCCCGCATGGCTGCGCGAGCGATTCGCCCATCCGCCTGAGTGGACGCCGGAAGGCAACGAGACTGTCTTCATCGAGCGTCCCAAAACCACGGCCGCCTCGGTGCTGGTGCCCATCGTGGTGCGGGAAGAGGGCCTGAGCATGCTGCTGACCCAGCGCACGGCGCATCTGAACGACCACGCAGGGCAGGTCGCGTTCCCCGGTGGCCGCGCCGAGGAAACCGATGCCGACGCCATCGACACCGCGCTGCGCGAAACGGAAGAAGAAATCGGCCTGCACCGCCGCCATATCGAAGTGATCGGCACGCTGCCGCTGTACTACACCGGCACCGGCTACGAAGTCACACCGGTGGTTGGCCTGGTGATGCCGCCGTTCGAGTTGACGAAAGACCCGTTCGAAGTCGCCGAGATTTTTGAAGTGCCTTTGCCCTTCCTGATGGACGGGCAGAATCACCAGCTGCTGTCGGCGCAATTGCCGAGCGGCCGCCGCACTTTCTACGCCATGCCGTACGAAAAATATTTTATCTGGGGAGCAACAGCTGGCATGCTCCGCAATCTGTTTCATTTCTTGCGCGCTTAAGCTACCCTAGCGGGCATTGCGAAACCGTAAATTCTGGTGTCAGCCACGGTGTGGCAGCCACCGTGCATGCTGCAGTAACCTGGGTGGCTGCCACGAAGTGGCTGTCACCAGCTTTTGCCTTGGGTTTTATTCAAAGGAATTCGATGACTTTTCTCTCCATCCTGTGTGCATTGCTGATTGAACAACTGAAGCCTCTGCGTGCGGATAATCCGATCTACGCCGAGATCAAGGCCCTCGCAATTCGCATGGAGACCTGGTTCAACGCTGGCCACGCCAGCCACGGCCGCATGGGCTGGTTCCTGATGATGGCAGCGCTGATGGTTCCTGCCGGTCTGATCTATTGGGTGCTGATCAGCTACAAGCTCATTCTGGCTGCATTCGCCTGGAATGTGCTGATCGTCTACCTGACCCTGGGCTTCCGCCATTACAGCCATTACTTCACCTCGATCCAGCTGGCCCTGAACGCGGGCGACGAAACGACTGCGCGTTCCCTGCTGTGCGAGTGGACCAAGCTGGACACCGTGGGCATGGATGTTTCCGAAATCTCCCGCATTGCGGTCGAGAAGGCCCTGATCACCACGCATCGCAATGTATTTGGCGTGTTCTTCTGGTTCCTGATGCCGCTCGGTCCGACCGGCGCCATTCTGTACCGCGTGTCCGAATACCTGGCCCGCGCCTGGAACGAGCCGGAGCACATGCGCAATGAAGCCTTCGGTGAATTCGCGGCCAAGGCGTTCTACTGGATCGACTGGATTCCGGCCCGTCTGACCGCCGTTGCTTTTGCCGTGGTCGGCAACTTCGAGGACGCTGTCTACGCCTGGCGTAACTTCGCCCACCGCTGGAAGGACGAGGCGATCGGCATCATCCTGTCGGCCGGTGGCGGCGCCATGGGCGTGCGCCTCGGCACCCCGCAGGAAAACGCGGCCAAGATCGTGCCGGCCGATGCCGCGACCGTGGATATTTCCGATGTCGAAGTGGAAAGCATGCCGGGTGATGAGCCTGGTGTGCGTGCCTTGCAAAGCACTGTCGGCCTGGTCTGGCGTGCGCTGCTGCTGTGGATGATGCTGCTCCTGTTGCTGTCCGGAGCTGCCTGGCTAGGCTAAAATGCAGGACTCGCGGCCGCTTTTTTTGCGGCTGCGGGGCGCGGGAAATAGCGCTTAGGTCTTCTATAAGATATAATACCTAAGTTCCACCACGCAACAGAAAGCGCCCCCACATGGACAGCGAGTTCTTCATTCTTGGCCTTACCTCCAAAGGCAAGCAGTTTCGTCCCAGCGACTGGGCCGAACGCCTCTGCGGTGTCATGGCCTGCGTCGCTCCCACGGCAAGCGGTCCCCATGGCCACCTCGGTTATTCGTCGATGGTCACGCCCACCGTCATCAATGGTGTGAAAGCCGTCGTCGTGAACAGCAAGCTGCGCGAGATGCAGCCGCTGGCTTATAACTTCGTCGTCGAATTTGCGAAAGACAATGATTTGCAGGTCGTGGACGCTTGTCTCCTACCTGACGAAAAGGCCTGAGATGGCGTAGCATAGGGTTTTGCCAATAAAAGCAGAATCCCATGCAAAAAACCCTTATCGCCGCGTTCTTCCTGTCCGGCGCCAGTTTCCTCCCTTCCGCCTTCGCGCAAACCCTGCCAGCCGGTGTGACCAAAGGTCCGTCGGTCGAAGGCATTACCGAGTACCACTTGCCGAACGGCCTGAAGGTGCTGCTGTTCCCCGATGCGTCCAAGCCGACCGTCACCGTCAACGTGACTTACCGCGTCGGCTCGCGCCATGAGAATTACGGCGAGACGGGCATGGCGCACTTGCTGGAACACCTGATGTTCAAGGGCGCGCCGAAGCACCGCAATATCACGCAGCAGTTCGCGGAACGCGGCATGGAATTCAACGGCACCACCTCCTTCGACCGCACCAATTACTACGAAGTGTTCTCGGCCAGTCCGGAGAATCTGAAGTGGGCGCTGGAGATGGAAGCGGACCGCATGACCAGGTCCTTCATTGCCAAGAAGGATCTGGACTCGGAAATGACCGTGGTCCGCAACGAATACGAAAACGGCGAGAACAGCCCGTTCGAAGTGCTGATCAAGCGCATGTCGAGCGTGGCCTACGACTGGCACAGCTACGGCCGTTCCACCATCGGCAACCGCAGCGATATCGAAAACGTCAAGATCTCGAACCTGCAGGCCTTCTATCACACCTGGTATCAGCCGGATAACGCCGTGCTGCTGGTGGCGGGCAAATTCGACGCATCGCAAACCCTGGCCTGGATCAGCAAGACGTTCGGCGCGATCCCGAAACCCAAGCGCAAGCTGCCTGACTTCTGGACCGTGGAGCCGACCCAGGACGGCGAGCGCCTGTTCACCGTGCGCCGCAAGGGCGATGTGCAAATCGTGCTGGCGGCCTACAAGATTCCATCCGGCCTGCATGCGGACTCCGATCCGCTGGCCTTCATGGGCCAGATCATGGCCGACACGCCGACTGGCCGCCTGCACAAGGAGCTGGTCGAATCGGGCAAGGCCGCGCAAGTGTTCAACTATGGCCAGGTGGGCTTCTATCCAGGCCTGTACATGTTCGGCGCCGTGGTCAAGGCAGGACAGCCGGTGGAACCGGTGCGCGATGAGCTGATTGCCGCCGTCGAGAGTTTCGCCAAGACGCCGCCGACCGATGAAGAGATGGAGCGCACGCGCCGCGACTACACCAATATGATCGAGAAGCAGCTGAACAACCCGCAGCAGGTGGGTGTGGCGCTGTCCGAATACATCGCGCTGGGCGACTGGCGCTTGTTGTTCCAGGGCCGCGATGAGCTGCCGGCGATCACCTCAAAGCAGGTGGCCGATGCCGCTGCACGCTACTTCAAGCGCGATAATCGTACGGTAGGCGTGTTCCTGCCGGAAGATGCGCCGCAGCGTGCGGACATTCCGCAGGCGCCGGCTGCCGAAGAACTGCTGAAGAATTTCAAGGGCAAGGAGAGCGTGCTGAAGTCCGAGGACTTCGATCCGAGCCAGGACAACATCATGAAGCGCACGGAGCTCAAGCAGGTCAATGGCCTGAAGCTCGCGCTGCTGCCGAAGCAGAACCGCGGTGAAATGGTGTCGGTGGATCTGCGCCTGCATTGGGGCGATGAGAAGAACCAGTTCGGCAAGCAGCTGGTGGCCTCGGCGACCAATGAGATGCTGACGCGCGGCACCAGCAAATACACGCGCACCCAATTGGCGGACCAGATGTCGAAGCTGAAGATGTCCGGCGGCGGCGTGTACCACTTCGACACCACGCGCGAACATCTGGCTGAAGCGCTGCGCCTTGTAGCACATGTGCTGAAGGAGCCGAGCTTCCCGGTGGCTGAATTCGAACAGCTGCGCCAGCAGTGGATCGTGGGCCTGGAATCCATGCGCAGCGATCCGCAGGCGGTGGCAGGGCAGGCGATGGCGGAATACTTCGATCACTGGCCGAAGGGCGATCCGCGCAGTGTGATGTCGATCGATGAGCAGATCGCAGGTATCAAGGCGCTCAAGCTGGAGGAGCTGAAGGACTATCACAATGAGTTCTACGGCGCCTCGCACGGTGAGCTGTCCATCGTGGGTGACTTCGACAAGAACGAAATAGTGAAGGTGATCGGCGAGGAGTTTGGCGGCTGGCAGAGCAAGGGCTCCTATGCCCGCATTCTGGATACCTATGTCGACAAGGCGCCGACGAAAAAGAGCATCGCTACGCCGGACAAGGAGAACGCTTTCTACACCGCGCGCATGAACCTCGATCTGAAGAATGACGATGCGGATTATCCGGCGCTGGAGCTGGCCAACTTCATCTTCGGCGACGGCGGTTTGAAGTCGCGTCTGATGGACCGCATTCGCCAGAAGGATGGCTTGTCCTACGGCGGTGCTTCGCAGCTGGATGCGGGCGAGTTTGACCGCGCCGGCGCCTTCTCGATCAGCGCGATCGCGGCGCCGCAGAATATGGCCAAGCTGGATGTGGCAGTGAAGCAGGAACTGGCCCGTGCGCTGAAGGAAGGCTTCACGGCGGCGGAAGTGGCGGGCGCCAAATCCGGCTTGCTGCAACAGCGGATTCAGAATCGTTCGAAGGATGGCATCGTGGCCAGCGCATGGAACCGCTTCCTGGATGAAGGCCGTACTTTCGAATGGAGCAAGCAGCATGAGGCCAGGCTGAAGGCGCTGACGGTGGAGCAGGTCAATGCCGCCTTCCGCAAGGCGATCGATCCGTCGAAGTTGACGGTGGTTGTGGCGGCTGATCCGGCGAAGGCGAAGTAAACCCACGGCGCAAACCTGGTGCCTGCCACGCCGTGGCAGGCACCAGCTTCACGCCTCGGGTCAGGGTGTGCTCAGCTCCGCCACGAAATCGTACATATCGCCGCGGAAGATCGAGCGGCAGAATTCAATGGCGCGGCCATCGCGCAGGAAACCGAGGCGCTCCACCGCCAGCCCCGCATCACCTTCCTTCGCCTGCAGCAGCCTGGCCTGCTCCGCATTCAGCAGCAGCGCAGACAAGCGCTGCAGCGCGCGCACCGGGCGGCAGCCCTGCGCTTCCAGCGCCTCATACATCGACGTATCCACCACCTCAAGCGAGGGCAGGGCGCTGGCCACGATGGTCGCGTACTCCAGGCACATCGGCACATCGTCCGCAAAGCGAATGCGGTTGAAACGATAAACCGGCGCGCCCGGACTCAGTCGCAAACGTAGCGCTTCCTCCGGCGTCACAGTCC
>NZ_JBFRDW010000074.1:0-13828 GCF_052113985.1 Pseudoduganella sp. RAF53_2
ACCTGGAACTGCTGCATGCCGGGATCGCAGCCAATATCACCGGCACCCACGTGCTGCCGCGCGACGGCAAAACCGCCGGTGTGGCCGACTTCACCGGCACGCTGGATGGCTTCGACATCAAGACCATCGGCCGCTACCTGCCATACAAGACCCCCGAGCATCTGCGCACCTGGCTGAGCGGCGCACTGGAAGACGGCACGGCGCGCGAAGTGAGCCTGCGCCTGCGCGGCGAGCTGGATCACTTCCCGTTCAAGGACGCTTCGCCGGATAAGGCGAAAGGAGAATTCCGCATCGCCGGCAAACTCGATGACGCCAAGCTGAATTACGACCCGACCATGTTCGCCAAGGACGGCAAGTCGCCGCTATGGCCGCAAGCCGAGAAGATCAAGGGCAGCTTCCTGTTCGACCGCGCGCGCATGGAAATCAAGGCCGACACCGCGCGTACCGCCGGCGTTGCCCTGGTCAATGTGAAGGCTGTGATTCCCGACCTGACGATTCACGAAAGCGTGCTGGATATCGATGGCACAGCGAATGGTCARCTGAACGAATTCGTCAAATACATGGCGGCCAGCCCGGTACTGGAATGGATCGGCAACTTCACCGAAGAGACGACCGCCACCGGTCCGGCCAAGCTGGCGCTCAAGCTGCATATGCCGCTCAATCACGCCATCGACACCAAGGTGCAGGGCGCGCTGTCGCTGCTGGGGAATGACATCGCCTTGTGGACCGAAATGCCGACCATTCAGCTGGCCAGCGGCAAGATCGAATTCAATGAGCATGGCGTGAACCTGAACACCATCAATGGCACCTTGCTGGGCGGGCAGTTGCAGGTGTCAGGCGGTTCGCAGCGCGACAACTCCATCCAGGTCAAGCTGGGGGGGACGGTGACAGTGGATGGCTTGCGCAAGGCGTATCCGACGCCTGCCATGCAGCGCCTGGCTTCCCACCTGAGCGGCAGCACCAGATTCAATGGCCTGGTGGTGGCGCGCGAGCACCAGTGGCAGATCAGCGTCGATGCGAACATGGTGGGGGCAGGCCTGGACTTCCCGGCGCCACTAAAGAAAACCGCCAGTGAAGCGATGCCGCTGCACTTCCAGCTGAACGGCGGCGCGCCAAACGAGGCTGGTCTTCAGCGCGACGACATCCGCATCACGCTGGGCAATGCGATCGCCGCCCGCTATCACCGCGAACGCAAGGGGCACGTACCCTATCACCTGGTCAACGGCGGCATCGGCGTCAATGTGCCGGCGCCGGAACCGGACAGCGGCATGATGATTCAGGCCAGCCTGAAATCGCTGAATGTGGACGACTGGATCGACGTCGGCAGCGCCATTGCGGGCAATGAGCTGCGCAGCGCCAATGCAAGCGAAGGCCCGGACCTGTCGCAATACGTCGTGGCCGATACCCTGGCTGCACGCGCCACCGAGCTGACCGCAGGCGGGCGCAAACTGGATAACGTGGTGATCGGCGCCAGTCACCAGAAGGGTGTCTGGYAAGCCAGCATCGATTCGCGCCAGGCCACCGGCTACGTGACGTGGAACGAGTCGGCATCCGGCCGCGGCGTGGGCAAGGTGACGGCGCGCCTGTCTTCGCTGATCATTCCTGAATCGCAGGCCAGCGAAGTGAAGGACCTGCTGGAAGCTTCGACCACCTCGCCGACCATCCCTGCGCTGGACATCGTGGCCGAGCGCTTCGAACTGTTCAACAAGCCGCTGGGCCATCTGGAACTGCAGGCGTATAACGCGCTGATTACCAGTTCGCGCGAATGGCGCGTCAGCAAGCTGGCGCTGGAAAATCCGGACGGTGAACTGCATGGCACGGGACGCTGGGTCACCAAGGATGGCCAGCACACCACCATGCTGAACTTCGACCTGAACATCAACGATGCGGGCAAGCTGCTGGAGCGTTTCGGCTTTGCCGACACGCTGCGCAACGGCAAAGGCAAGCTGAGTGGCGATATTTCCTGGCACGGCCTGCCGTATTCCTTCGACTCGCCCAGCCTGGCAGGCAACCTGACCTTGAACGTGGAGAAGGGCCAGTTCCTGCGCCAGGACCCGGGCGCCGCCAAACTGCTCGGTGTTCTGAGCCTGCAAGCCTTGCCGCGCCTGTTGAAACTGGACTTCCACGATGTATTCTCGGATGGCCTGGCCTTCGACGGCATCACCGCCAACGCCGTCATCAATAAAGGCATCGTGAAAACCGAAAACCTGAAGATGCACGGCGTGCAGGCCACGGTGCTGATGGATGGCACGGCCGACATTGCAAACGAATCGACCAATCTGCATGTAGTCGTGATTCCTGAAGTGAACCTCGGCACGGCACCGCTGGTGTATGCGCTGGCCGTGAACCCGGTGATTGGCCTGGGCAGCTTCCTGGCTCAGCTCTTCCTCAGTGCGCCGGTGATGAAAGCACTGACCTACCATATGCAGGTTACCGGTCCATGGAAGGCGCCGGTGATCACCAAACTCGACGCCCCGAAATTGCCGGAGCTGTTGTCCGCTCCGAGCGCCAGATAAGGAGAGGCCAATGCCTATCGTTGCAGCCGTCCAGATGGTTTCCACGCCGGTCGTGGAAGAGAATATCGCCACCGCCCGCAGCCTGATCGCGGACGCCGCCGCCACCGGCGCCAAGCTGGTCCTGTTGCCTGAATACTGGGCCATCATGGGCCTGAGCGACAGCGACAAGGTGGCCAGGGCCGAGCCGCTGGGTTCCGGTCCGATTCAGACTTTCATGGCCGAGATGGCGCGCGAACACAAGATCTGGCTGCTGGGCGGCACGCTGCCGCTGGCATCCGACGATCCTCAGCGCGTGATCAACACGACCCTGGTCTACGATCCGCAGGGCAAGCATGTTGGCCGTTACGACAAGATTCACCTGTTCGGCTTCACCAAGGGCAGCGAGTCCTACGACGAGGCGCGCACCATTGTGCCGGGCAAATCGGTCGGCACAGTTGAGACAGCGGTGGGCAAGGTTGGCATGTCCGTCTGCTATGACCTGCGCTTCCCGGAGCTGTACCGTGCCATGGGGCCGGTGTCGCTGATCGTGGTGCCGGCCGCCTTTACCTACACCACCGGCAAGGCGCACTGGGAAATCCTGCTGCGCGCACGCGCCATCGAAAACCAGTGCTATGTGCTGGCGGCAGCCCAGGGCGGGACGCACGTCAACGGCCGCCGTACCTGGGGGCATTCCATGCTGATCGACCCTTGGGGCGAGGTCAAGGCGGTGCTGGCGGAAGGCGAGGGCGTGGTCAGCGGCGAGGTAGACGATATCTTCATGCACGGCGTGCGCGAGAGCCTGCCAGCACTGAAACACCGGACGATGTAAGATGCCGGTAACAACCAAAACGCAAAGAATTCCAATATGAAACCATTCGAACCGAACATGACGGCTCTCGCAGCCGCGCGCGATATTTTGCTGACGCCTTTCGGCCTCGATGAAGCCAAGTTGCTGAAGGCGCTCGGCAGTATGTTCACCCACAAGGTCGATTATGCCGACCTGTATTTCCAGTTCACGAAGAACGAGGGCTGGAGCCTGGAAGAGGGCATCGTCAAGACGGGCTCTTTCTCCATCGATCAGGGCGTCGGCGTGCGCGCCGTTTCGGGCGACAAGACGGCCTTCTCTTATTCCGATGAGATTTCCGAAGCGGCCCTGCTGGATGCTGCAGCCGCCACGCGCACCATCGCGCGCGCGGGTGCGGGCAAGGTCAAGGTCGCGGGCAAGATGAGCCCGACCGGCGGCCGTTCGCTGTATCTGCCGAACGATCCGCTGGTGTCGCTGGATGCGACGTCCAAGGTCAAGCTGCTGGAAAAAGTCGAAAAGATGGCGCGCGCCAAGGACCCGCGTGTGGTGCAGGTGATGGCTGGCCTGGCCGGCGAATACGACGTGGTGCTGGTGGTGCGCAGCGATGGCGTGCTGGCAGCTGACATCCGTCCGCTGGTGCGCGTATCGCTGACCGTGATCGTGGAACAGGATGGACGCCGCGAAGTCGGTTCGTCCGGCGGCGGTGGCCGCTACGAGTATGGCTACTTTACCGATGCGATCCTGGAGCAGTATGCGGAAGATGCGGTGAAGTCGGCACTGGTGAATCTGGATTCTCGTCCTGCGCCTGCCGGCCCGATGACTGTCGTTCTCGGCCCAGGCTGGCCGGGCATCCTGCTGCACGAAGCGATTGGCCACGGCCTCGAAGGTGACTTCAACCGCAAGGGTTCGTCGACCTTCTCCGGCCGTATCGGCGAGCGCGTTGCCGCCAAAGGCGTGACCGTGGTGGACGATGGCACGCTGAAGGACCGCCGCGGTTCGCTGAACATCGACGATGAAGGCAACCCGACCCAGTGCACCACGCTGATCGAAGACGGCATCCTGAAGGGCTATATCCAGGACACCATGAATGCGCGCCTGATGAAGATGCCGGTGACCGGCAACGCACGCCGCGAATCCTTCGCCCATCTGCCGATGCCGCGCATGACCAACACCTATATGCTGGCTGGCGACAAGGACCCGGAAGAGATTCTGGCATCCGTGAAGAACGGCCTGTATGCGGTGAACTTCGGCGGCGGCCAGGTCGATATCACCAACGGCAAGTTCGTGTTCTCGGCCAGCGAGGCGTATATGATCGAGAACGGCAAGGTCACTTATCCGGTCAAGGGCGCGACCCTGATCGGTAATGGTCCGGATGTGCTGAACCGCGTGTCGATGATCGGTAACGATATGAAGCTGGACCCGGGCGTGGGCGTGTGCGGCAAGGAAGGCCAGAGCGTGCCGGTGGGCGTTGGCCAGCCGACTCTGCGCCTCGACGGCGTGACCGTCGGCGGTACCGCATAAATGGCGGATCAATGATCCGCCCTACGACGTGCCACCAATGAAAAAGCCGCCCGTTTGGGCGGCTTTTTTGTAGGGCGGATCATTGATCCGCCTTGCATCAGAAGGCTACGCGCACGCCCACGTTCACGCGTCGGCCCACATTTTCCAGCGTCAGGAATTGGCTCTCGTTGTCGGCATATTCGTGCATGCGCGAATTGGCGAGGTTGATGCCGTCTGCGTACAGCGCGATGTGCGGCGTAACGTTGTAGCGCAGGCTGGCATCGGTCTGGCCGTAAGCCGAACGGGTACGCGGCAAGGTGCTGCCGCCGCCGCAGTCCACGGCGAAGTGATTACGCCAGTTGTAGCTGACACGCGCCATGAACTTCTCGTTCTCGTAGAAGACCGAGGCGTTGTACGACTGCTTCGACAGGCCAGGGTAGCCGCAGGAAGACGCGGCAGTCTCGTCGTCGCGCTCCGCCTTGGCATCGACGAAGGTGTAGTTGGCCGACACGCCAAAGCCCTGCAGCCAGGTATAGCCGCTGTCGAAGGCATATTGGCCCGCCAGTTCCAGACCCTTGATCTTGCCCTTCTGGCCGTTGCGGATACGGGTGTCGTGCACCACTTCGGTGTACTGCGGGATCTTGATATCCACCAGCTTCTGCTCAAGGAAATCGCGCACGCTCTTGTGGAAGACGGCCGCGCTGACGTAGTTGGTCTTCGACAGATACCATTCATACGACAGATCGAAGTTGGTCGACTTCATCGGCTTCAGGTAAGGATTGCCGCCGCCGGTCTGCACGTCGCCATAACGGCCGCCGTAGGAGTTGTCGACACCCATCTGGTTCAGCGTCGGGCGCGTTTCGGTTTTCGACGCACCGAAGCGCAGAATCATGTCGCTGGTCAGGTCGTACTTGAAGTTACCGGAAGGCAGAACGCTGTTGTAGCTGTTCTCCACCGAAGTGGCCGTGGCCGGACCCCAGTTCAGGATGTAAGTGGTGTCGTTCGGGCTTTTGGTGGCGGACAGCAGCACGCGGCTGATACCCGAAGAAGTCGAGTTCACGTGCACCACGCGCACACCCGCGTTGGCGGACCAGTGTTCGCCCTCCCACTTCGAATCGACATAGAAGTTCGAAACCTTTTCCTTCACCTGCCACATCGATGGCTTGGTGTAGTCGATCGCCATCGGGCCGTTTGGATACTTGGTCTTGTCCAGATACGATGCCGGATCGTTGGAGAAGGCCAGCACGGACGGCTGGTTCAGGTAATTCATGTAGGCCTGCGGATCGAAACTCAGGTAGGCGCTCGGCACCTGTGCGTTGCCGCCAAACGGATTACCCAGCGGCGTGACCGTGAACAGGCTCGATGGCAAGGCGACGTGATAACCACTGAAGGCATTCCACGAATCGCTGCTCCAGCTGGTGCGGCCAACCTTGCGCTGCTGATAGCCCAGGCCGGAATCGATGCCTTTGAAGAAGCCCATTTCATGCTGCCACGAGACGTTGGCGCGGCCTTCCTGCAGCGAGTCGGAGAAGCGCAYGTCGTTGTTCGACACGGCGTGTGCAAACACCTTGCTCGGATCGGCGATGCCGTCGCCGAAAGTCAGCGTCGGCGTGGAGCCGAAGGTCAGTACGTCGCTGTTCTGCGGCACCATGCCGGCCACCACCCACATATCCGGCTGGGTGGAAGTGGTGCGCGATGCATTCACGTCCGCCTCCACTTTCAAGTCGGGCGATACGGTCCATTTGGAATTCAGGCCGCCGGCTTTGGTGATCGAGAGACGGTCACCGCCTTTCACGATCATGTCGTTCGAGTTTTTGTCGGTGAGCGTGCCGCCCACCAGCGCCGGATTGTTCGCGAAGAACAGCGCGCCGGGACGGATGAAGCTGAGCACTTGGCCATTGGCATCGGTCTTCACGCCGACCTGCGTTGGATTGTTCCAGTCGCTGATGGCGATGACGTCGTTGCGCTGGTTAAGGCGCGAATACAGGGCGTCCGCGGTCAGCTTCCAGTTCTCGGATGGGTTGTATTGCGCCGTCAGGTTGGCGACCAGGCGTTTGCGCTTTTCGTTCTCCTGCTGGAAGCCGTAGCTCTGCGGCATATACAGCTTCTTGGTCGTGACGTCGGCCATCGTCAGACCCTTGGAGTTCGCATCGCCGTTGATGATGGCCACATCGCGGTAATTCCAGGCGTCGGTAATCGCCTTATTCTGCTTGGATGCGCGGTCGGTGTAGGAGACGGAACCTGTAATGCCAAAGGTCTTCTCGGCGTTGGCAAAGGAGTACATGCCGCTGACGTTCGGCGTGTTCTTGCGCGAGTTGGAGTCCCAGGAATCGAAGACGTTGACCACGCCGGAGCTGCCTGCCTTGCCCGACAGCGGGCGTGCAGTCTGGATGTCCACGGTGGAACCGATACCGCCTTCAGGCAGGAAAGGCTGCGAGGTTTTGTACACCAGCGCTTTGGAAATCAGGTCCGATGACAGCAGGTCGAAGGAGAACTCGCGGCCGCCGGTGTCGCTGGTCAGCGTGCGGCCGTTCACCAGCACGTTATTGAATTCCGGGCCCAGACCGCGCACGGAAATATAGCGGCCTTCGCCGTTGTTACGCTGGATCTGCACGCCCGTTACACGCTGCAGGGATTCGGCGATATTCGTGTCCGGGAATTTGCCGGCGTCTTCAGCCGACACTGCATCCACAACGCCTTCCTGCAGGCGCTTGGTCATCAGGGAAGAGGCGAGCGACGCACGAATGCCGCTCACGACAACCTTCTGTTCAGGTTCAGCATTGGGCTCGTTGCTGGTTTGTGCGAGGGCACAGGTAGAAATCAGGATATCGGCAATGAGGGCTGCCAATATGGTCTTGCGCATATCGAATTTATGCATACTGTTTGGTCTCCGAATATTCTTATTGGGGATGCAGTTAGGGCTGCATGGAGGCCATCGTACGTAGCGCACGAATTACAAACTAATCATTTATTTACTATTTTATATGCCGAAAACATATAACTACATGGAGGGATGTATGCCAAAAAGGCCGCTGAATCAGGGCGTGATCGTCACAATCACGCGTTTGTAGCGGGTCAGCGGCGGGCTGCCTTTGTCGGTGACTTTGAGGATGAAGTGGGCGGTTTCTGACTTGGATACAACAGGTGCGGTGAACCAAACGGTATAAATATTTTCCGCGCCGTCGGTTTTGATCGGCGTCTTCCAGCTGCCGGCTTCCGGGTAATGAAACCACAGGAAGCTCAGGCTGTCGCCGTCCGGATCGGTGCTGCCGGCGGCACTCAGTGCGAAGTGTTCGCCCGACTTGACGGTGATGCGTTCGGCATCTGCGAGTGCGGGAACGGGAGGATGGTTGGCGGCTGCATAAGGCTTGGTGGTCCACTCGATGCGCGCCGCAAAGTCGTTCTGGAACTCCTTGCGCCAGCGCCAGATGGTGGTCTTGAATCCGGTGAAGACCGTTTCGGAAGCGCGGATATTGCGGCCATATTCGTTGCCAAC
Source organism: Pseudoduganella sp. RAF53_2 (assembly GCF_052113985.1). Classification (NCBI taxonomy): domain Bacteria; kingdom Pseudomonadati; phylum Pseudomonadota; class Betaproteobacteria; order Burkholderiales; family Oxalobacteraceae; genus Pseudoduganella; species Pseudoduganella sp. RAF53_2. The sequence continues at coordinate 8,297 of NZ_JBFRDW010000074.1, forward strand.
CCAGGGCGTGTAAGCATCAATGGCGTTGGTCCAGATGGCATGCGGCTCGGGAAGGATAGGCACGCCGCCATTGAATCCCTTCGTATCCATATTGTCCAGCGATGGAAGGTAGAACTCATAGCGTCCACCCCAGCCGCCCCAGTCGGGATGTTCGGGTGCGTTGAGTCCATTGGGAATCAGCGCGAGGAAACTGGGCGTATCGCCTTCCACGCCATAGCCGGTGTCCGGGTAAGCCGCGCCCAGCGGACCGTGGCCCTGCTGGATATGCCCGGCGATCCATGCGTTGCTGACTTCCGTGTTGTCGTTGCCCGGCTCGGCGACATTCATGCCGCCCCAGGTCGCCGCGCCATATCCGCCCGGGCTGACAATGTAGAACAGTTCAGGGAAGCTGCTGCGTAGCCAGATGCCTGTATCGTCCTGATCGGAGATCGCATACACGCGCAGCTTGCTCACCAGCCTGGCGGTTTGCGCCGGCGTATGCGTTTGCCGGATGCGATACAGGGCCTGCGCCAGCGTATTGGCGCCGCCCCATACCGATACCCATAAGGGGCGCGCGTCCGGCCGCTCCAGCACCTTGATGATCCAGTTTGAACCTTGCGAATCCTTGTCTTCGCCAACCCCATTCATGCCATAGACCGGCAAGCCTTGCCGCACCAGCGCCGTAAGTGCGGCCGCACTTGGGAAGCCTTTCTCGTGTTTCAGCAGATTAGGCTGCACGCGGCCGTAAGTGCTGATGATGGCGCGTATCGATTCCGGCGCCACGCGCGACTTCTGGTGCACTGAAGTCGTGGCGATCAGACCCTCGATGTCGATCTGGTTCGAATACAGCAGCAGGCGTACCAGGGACTGGCTATCGTCCGGATCGGCCTCGATATCGCTGAGAACCAGCAGCCGCTGTTTGGGCGGCTGCGGAGATGCTGCCGCGCTGCCCGCCAGTGCCAGCGCAGCGAGGGCTGTCACGGCGGCGCGCTTCATGACTTGTACACCTTGAAGCTGTGCGGGGCGATGGTCACCTCGGTTGGCGGCGCGCCTTTCTTCAGCACGCGTACTGTTGCCGGCACGTCGTTGAAGGACTGGATGATGTAGGCGCCGTTATCATACGTGAACAGGCTGACACCGGCAGGCGCCTCGATGCGCACAGGCGCGTCGGCCAGCAGGTATTGCTTGATGCTGTTGATGACGCCCACCGGCATGCTGTACAGATCCCCGATATTGCTGGGGATATTGATCACGTACAGAATGCCTTTGCTGTAGCGGTTCATCAGCAGGATCGGGAAGCCGCGCGCACCGGACACGCCGCGAATGATCGGCCATGCGTCATTGGTGAAGTAATGCAGCTCGGGGRAGATCACATCGCGCGGCGCCACCTTCGGGTCGTCGCGCAGCGATTCGCCATTGCCGGCGCCGTAGCCGTTGTAGTAGTCGTTCAGCGCGACTTGCTGGCCGGTGGCATAGACTTCAAGCAGGTCCTGGAAGCCATGATCCTGTGTGGCGCGCACGAAGCCCGAAGTCACGAAGACGTTCTTGCCAGCCTCCAGCTGCTTGCGGACCTTGGCGATGATGTCCTTGTCCGTAGCCGCGGCTTGTGTCAGCAGCACAGTGCTGGCTTCCGCCGGGAAGCGCGCACTCATTTCGAGCGGAATGCCGACGTTGCCGAGGTAGTTGTGCAGGAAGTCTTCGCCGGATGCGTGCGGTGGGCGGTAGCTTGCCAGGCCCGTAGGATTGCCAAGCTGACCGAGCACTTCATCCGCCTGTTTCAGCGCAGCGTGCGCGGCCAGGCCCCAGCCTGCGGGCGCGACCGCATTCGGATTCGCCGCCTGCCAGCCGGCGACGATTTGCTTCCAGTTGAAGGACGTGTCCTGATCGCCCCATGGCCGCTCGCCCGCCACCGCGGGCTTGTCCTCAGCCATCGGATGCCAGTTGAATAGCGTGATCTCGGGCGGCTTGGCGAAAGCCGTGTCCCACAGCTGCTCGGCAAAGCGGTCGAGGTAGCGGGTGGAATAAGTATCGACCCAGCCACCGCCGTTCTTGCCGTCGCGGCGCAAGGTATTGTAGTAGCGGATGATCGAGTAGGACTCATACTGCTGCAGCAGCTGGTCCGTGATGATCGGGTCGCGCGTTTCGGTGCCGGTGTAGATGCTGTCGAACATTTCCGGCTGCTTTTCGAGATCGAAGCCCAGGCCATGGAAGTGCTCGTACCAGTTCGGATACTTGATTGTCACCTTCACTTTCGGATTCGCGGCGCGGGCGGGACCCAGCACGATGTCTTGCGAAACCTTGCGCATGGTGTCGATCCGGTACTGCGTCCAGCTGCGCTTGCCCTTGGCCTTGATGTCGGCGTCGGACTTCGAGGTGTAGAAGAAGAAATCGTCCAGGATGATGGAGTCGAAATGGCGTGCCGCCTGTGCCATCGCCTTCTTGCCCATTTCGCGGTCTTCCGGCTTTTCGTAATCGAAGGTCATGAACTGGCCGTTGAAGCCGCCAGCTGCCATCGTCACGCCGCCCGCGACTTCAATGCCTTTGGCAAGGAAGGCCTTCTTCACCATTTCGATTTGTTCGTCGGTAGCGAAGCGGTTGTCGCGGTAGGTTTCGATGTAGACCTTGTCGAACGGGACCTGGTTCATTGCGCGTGCGAACTGGTGCTCGAACACGGCGGGATCTGCCAGGCTTTGCGTCACGTTGACGGGAATATAGATCGCGGTCCTGAAGTGCTGGTACTGCCCCGCACTGGCGGCACCGGCAGCCAGCGCGAGAACGGCGGTGGCAACGGCGTATCGCATGGCGTGCCCTTTCATTTTCCAGCTACCTTGAGCAGACCTTGCGCTGCCTTGGCCAGTGCCGTATCGCCGCCACTTGCGCTCAGCGTGCCCTTGGCGTTGTCCCAGCGCAGGCGGGTGACGCTGCCCTTGCCTTTTTCGTAGTCGTAGGAGACGCCATCGTCGTCATACAGCGCGAACTCGCCATCCTTGCCGGGATAGACGCGGATCTCGGCGATCGCCTGCTTGCTTGCGGTGGACTGCACGTCGGCGCCGATCGGCACGATGGAGCCGGCACGCACGAAGACGGGAATGCGCTCGATTGGCGCGGCGACCTTCACCCACTGGCCGCCGGAGAGTTTTTCGTTGGTCCAGAAGTTGTACCAGTCGCTGCCTGCGGGCAGATACACCTCCTTCTCCGTCTGGCCTTGGGCGGTAACCGGCGCAACGAGGAAGGCGGGGCCGAACATATACTGCGTGCCGATATTGGCGACGTTCGGATCGGCAGGGAAGTCCATCCACAGTGGACGCATGAACGGTGCGCCGGTGTCGTGCGTGAACTTGGCCTGGCTGTAGAGATAAGGGATCAGGCGATAGCGCAGGCGGTCATACTCGGCCAGCACCGCTTCCGCCTGTTTGCCGAATTCCCAGATCTCGGTGTGCTTGCGCTCACCGTGGATGCGCAGCGTCGGCAGGAAGGTGCCGTACTGGAACCAGCGCGTGAACAGTTCGGGATAGTCGTTGTTCTGTCCCACGGTATCGCGCGCGTCGGATGGATCGAGCAACGGTGTAGCCGTGATGCTGGTGGTCTGCGGCAGATGCTGCCAGCCACCGATATCGTTGCCCCAGTAGGCGATGCCGGAGGCGGTCATGTTCAGGCCAGTCGGCACCTGGCGCGCCAGCGCTTCCCAGGTTGGATTGATATCGGAAGACCAGAACAGGGCGCCAGTGCGCTGTGCGCCAAGATAGGCGGCACGGGACAGGATCAGCACGCGCTTGTTCGGCTTCCATTCGCGCATGCCTTGCGCCGCGCCTTCCACGTGCATCAGCGGGAACAGGTTGTGATAGCGGTCGCCCGAGCCGATCGAATAGAAGAAGCCATCCGGTACCAGGTCCGGTTCCGTTTCGTCCAGCCATGGATAGTCGAAGCCGTGCGACAGGATATTGTCGCGCGCCTTCTGCCAGTACCACTTGCGCGCTTCCGGATTGGTGGCGTCGATCAGGCCACCCGTACGGTCGGAGCGGAAGGGCAGGCCATCGACCGAATTGCCGTCCTTGTCCTTCAGCAGGAAGCCTTTGGTATCAAGCTCGTTGAAGTAGCGGCTGGAAGTTTCGAAGCGCGGCCAGATCGAGATAATGGACTGCATGCCCATATCGTGCAGCTGCTTGTTCATGCCATCGGGATCGGGGAACTGCGCTGGATCGATGTCCAGCTGGCCCATGCGGGTCCAGTAGAACCAGTCCACCACCATCACATCCAGCGGGTACTTTTTCTGCCGATAAGTGTTCGCCACGCGCAGCACTTCCTGCTGGCTGTCGTAGCGGGCTTTCGATTGAATCAGGCCAAAAGCAGCCTTGGGCGGAATGGGCGTCTTGCCGGTCAGGCGTGCGTAGCCGGAATAGATTTCTTCAGGCGTCTTGCCGGTGATGACGAAGAAGCTGACACGCTCGCCCACATTGGACTGGAAGCCCATGCGGCCGTTCACGCCAGCCACAAAGCGCGTTGCCGAGGCGTTGTCCCACACGATGCCATAGCCTTTGGACGACACCATGAAGGGGACGCAGACCGATTCGCCAGCCGGCGCGTCATACCAGTGCTTGCAATCGAGCGTGCGGCCGCGCAGGTCCAGCGGGCCAAGCGATTCCTGGTTCTGGCCCATACCGTAGTAATGCTCGCCGGCTGGCGCCGCGAAGGATGCGCCGACCTGATAAGTTTTTTCACCAGCGACGGTTTGCGGCGACATTTCCCAGCCGGTCATCTTCAGCACAGTGTCGCCGGCAGCGTTCTTCACCTGCAGCGCRACCTTGGCCAGCGCGGGCGCGAAGTATTTTTCGCCCATGCTCGGCACGTGCGGCGCTGGTGCGGCATCGACATGCAGCGCGAGGGCAGGGGAGGTGAAACTGTCACCTTCCTTGCCTGCGGCGTGCTGGAAGGGCTTGTTGTCCGCGCCGGCCGGCAGGATGCCGAAGCCGGGGCCTTTCAGCGTTTCCGCCTTGTCGGCGGCGATGGTGACATGGACGATGTTGGGACCGTAGGCTTCGACCGAAACCCAGGCGCCTTCACGGTCGAGGGTTTTGATCGGTGCGGCGTGCGCCGCCAGAACCATGGACGAAATGGCGGCTGCAACGGCCACCTGCATGCTTTGCTGTCTCAATCCTGCCTCCAGGCTGTTTTAGGTTTGCGCTTATTGTGGCGAGGGCCTTACGCCCTTGCAATTACGAAAATCACCAAACTTGGGAACGTTTTCATAAACTCTTGTAAATGCGAATGATTTGCATTAGCATTAATGCTTTAATCGTAAGCCAATTTACCATGAGCCCCCAAACCACCCGCCGCTGGGCGTGGATTCACAAGTGGAGCAGTCTGGTCTGCACCGTCTTCATGCTGCTGCTGTGCGTGACGGGGTTGCCGCTGATCTACCACCACGAAATCGGCCACCTGCTGGGCGATGATGTGGAGGCGCCCGTGTTGCCGGTGAACACACCGAAGGCCAATCTGGACAAGGTGATCGCAGCGGCGTCGGCTCTGCATCCGGGCAAGATAATGATGTACATG
>NZ_JBFRDW010000075.1:0-13827 GCF_052113985.1 Pseudoduganella sp. RAF53_2
GGCTCAGCCTGTGGCTCAGCCTGTCACAGGCTTTATGGAAGCATCCCGGCGGAATGGCAACACATTTAAAACTCAGGTTGACAGGTCACGGAAGAGTTACTTGCGTCTGCTACCTCGGCTGGCAGGAGGGTACTCCCGCTCGGGGCAAGCGCTGCCGCCGCAAGCCAGGGGAACGCCGTCAACGGCAAGCTCCAGGCTGGGTTCAGGACGGGCGCGCATGGCAGCGCAGGACGCGCGCAGGCGCGACCGCGAAGGCCGGTGGCGGAGTCGCCGATGTTCAGTGGGGGTCAGCAGGCGCAAGAACCTTCTCCTTTTCGGTACGAACCGGGGAGCGGGGGTTCGTTGGGCTGAAGGGGCGCGGGGTGTGGGGCCATACAGCCAGAACGGCAGAGTATACTTCATGCCGCGCGGAAAATTCTCGCCAATACTTCCTGCTGGAAAAATTTTCCCGCGCGGCGCAACACTACTATTTTGCAATCAGCAGCAGGACGCCGCGGCCGCAAATGCCGTACACATAGTTCTCACCGCCGATGAAGTCTTCGGCACCCGGCGTACGCACCTGGCCCGCGCCTTCCGCCCAGCCGCAGCTGTCCGTCACGCGATACCAGCTCTTGCCGTTGCCCGGCCATGGCAAGGTAAAGTTCACGCTGGCGCTCCAGGCGTTGTAGGCGACATAGATGGCGGAAGCCGTATCGCCCAATTCGCTGCCGTCGATGCGCCAGGCGATGGCGTGGTTGTTGGCGTCGTTGAAGTAGGTGGCGTCGGCGACGCTGCCATCCGGCTTGAACCAGCGCAGCTGCTCCATCACGTTCCCGTTGTTATCGACCGAGGAATAGAAGTTCGCCGGCCGCAGCGCCGCATGGGCTTTGCGGAAGGCCACCAGGCCTTTGGCGAAAGCCTGGAAATTGCTCTGGTCCGTGGTCCAGCTCCAGTTCTGCCAGGTGGCGGTGGAATCCAGGTTGTAGGGATTGTTGTTGCAGTTGATGGAGCGCAGTGCTTCGTCGCCGCCAACGATCATGGGCGTACCGCCGGACAGCAGCATCAGCGCCAGGCCGTTACGCGCTGCCTTGCGCTGGTCCGCCGCGATACCGCCCTGGTCCCAGCTATTGTTATTGTCCTCGCCGCCGTCGCTCGGGCCGTACGGCCAGGCCTGGCTGTTGTTCTTGGTATTACAGCTGTAGAGATCCTTGAGCGTGAAGCCATCATGAGCAGTAAGGAAGTTCACCGAGTTCCACGGCTTGCGGCCATCATCGCCATACAGATCGGAAGAACCGGAGAAGCGCGTCGCCATGGTGCCCGTCGTGACAGCCGCCACACCCAGCTTGTTCTGGCTCTGGCGCACCATGTCGCGGTACATGCCGTTCCATTCGGCCCAGCCGACCGGGAAGCCGCCCACCTGATAGGAATTGCCGCCGATGGCCCAAGGCTCGGCAATCAGGTCGACACCGCTGCCGCCGCCGGCAGGACGCGGCGGCAGTTCGGCCACGATGCGGTTCAGGGCATTGCCGCTGTCGGTCTTGTCGAAGTTGTAGCAGCCATGCTGGCAGGTGTTGCCCAGCACGGAAGCGAGGTCGAAGCGGTAGCCATCCACGCCCAGCGTATCGCGCCAGTAGGCCAGAGAATCGACGATCAGGTTTTGCGCCACGGTGTTGCGGGTGTTGTAGTTGCCGCCGACGCCGGTGTTGTCCCACGGACCCTGGAAGTCGCTGGTGAGTGAGTAATAAGTCGGGTTATCCAGGCCGCGCATGCCGCAGATGTTGTAGGTGGTCTTGTCGCTGCTGTTCCAGGGGCCGCCCTCGCCCGTGTGGTTGTAGACCACGTCGATGTAGACCTTGATGCCGTTGTCGTGGAAGGTCTTCACCATTTCCTTGAACTCGCGGGTCGGGCCGCCGGCTGTCTGGTCGGCGCTGTAGCGGCGGTCCGGCGCGAAGTAGCCCAGGGTCATATAGCCCCAGTAGTTATCGCCCGTATCGGAATTCGGATCGGCATCGTTGGTGTCGTTCTGGGTTTCCTGCACCGGCAGGAATTCGACCGCCGTCACGCCCAGGCTGGCGAGGTAAGGCGCCTTCAGTCCAGCGCCTTTGTATGTGCCGCGATAGGCAGCGGCGATGCTGCTGTCATTCTTCGTCAGGCCGCGCACATGGGCTTCATACACGATGTCGTCCTTGAAGGCGCGCGTGGGCTTGGTGCCGATGGATTGCGTATCGCCCTGCAGCACGATGCCTTTTGGTGCGCTGCTGCCGCTGTCGATATTGCGATACAGGGAACCGCTGGCGTAGATGGTGCTGTTGCTCATCGTCGCCGTGGTCGGATCGTGGCTGATTTCCAGCGCATACGGATCGGTCAGCAGCTTGTTCGGATTGAAGCGGTTGCCGCTGGCATCCACGTCGCTGATGAAGCCGACGGCGGTGCCCTTGGTCCAGCCGGCGTTGTAGGGCCAGTTCGGTCCCCAGGCACGATAGCCGTAGTAGACGGTGCCGGTGATGCCGTAGCCGGCAAGCTGGCTGGCGGTCACGTTCAGGCTCCAGATATTGCCGGCGCCCAGYGTCATCGGCAGGTGCACCTTTTCCTGCTGGCCGGTGGCGGCGCTGTACAGGTAAAGCTCGATGCGCGTGGCGCGGCTGGAGTAGATCTTGAAGTTGATGCTGGACTTGGTGGCGTCGTAGGCGGCGCCGAGGCTACTCGGATTGATGGCGGAATAAGCGGCGGGGCTGGCCAGCAAGGCACAGCCGAGCAGCATCGCGCCCAGGGCAGGACGGAAGTGCATGCGTTGTCTCCTAATTTATGTATTTTTGCTACGGAGTAGCCAGCCGATCCTGCGCCCGGACTAGCGCGAAGTCAATCGCGCGCACGCAACACTTTAGTAGTTTGACTACAAATGACGCCGTGGTCGAGTGTCGGAAATATTTACAGTTTTGCAGCAATGTTTCATGCTTGCGAGAATTTTTTATTACCAATCAAGCATTTATGTTAATTGGCATGTAACTTGCTTTTCCTCGTCGCATTATTTTTGCAAACGAGGAGATCGAGAATGAAACAATTGAAGAACCTGGCTGCTGCCCTGTGCCTTGCCGCTGCACCACTCGCGGCTTTCGCCAGCCCACTGGGACTGGACTGGACCGTCACGCACACCGGCGATATGTACAACGGCGCTGCGAACAGCACGACCGACACCTCCGGCGACCTGCTGGTGTACGGCTACACCTCGCCAGGCAGCCACGGCGTGTTCAATCAGCACTATGAGTTCACGACTGTTGCGGCTGACGATGGCGTGCTGAACCTGGAACTGGACTGGAGTTCTTTCGCTGCCTGGTACCACTCGTACACCAGCCTGTACCTGAAGACCGACGATGGCCTGAAACTGCTGTCCACTAACAACTGGGCGAACCACGACAAAATCTTCACCTCGCTGAACGTCACCGCCGGCCAAACCTGGGGCTTCGTAGTCGACGCCGGCAACAACGACCTGAATGGTTCCGTGAATGGCTTCCTGGGCGTGAACGCCGTACCTGAGCCGATTTCGCTGGCCCTGTTCGGTCTGGGCGCTGCCGCCCTGGGCGCCGCACGCCGCCGCCGCGCAGTGTAAGACGGCTCTCTTCAGCCGTTAATGGCGCGCTGCTGCGCCTTGCTTAGGCTGGAGAGCGCTTTGTTGTAGGACCAGGTCACCAGCTCCGCGAGGTAGTCCGCCGGAAAGCGGTGTACTTCAACGACAGTGACCCAGTGATAGCGCGCCATGTAGCGCGCGGGCTTCACGCCCGGCATGCCGGTCAATTCCAGGAAGCGGTCCGGCGTGACGCGGAAGCTGAAGCGCCAGCGTTCCGGTTCGCTGGTCTTGAAGTAAGCGAAGGTCTTGCCGCCGACTTTCATGCTCAGCACATTCACGGGCGGCGCATGCAGCAATTCCGTGGCGCCCTGCAAACCCAGGCAATACGCCTTGACGGCATCGACATCCATCAGGCCATCCAGAAGAAAACGACTGTCAGGCGCTTGTCTGTGTGGTCGAAACCGAAATAGCCGCTGGCGGAATGAACCAGGTTGGCGCGGTACAGCAGGATGCGGTTGAAGCGGTTTTCAACGCGTACGTCTTCCTGCCAGGCGTCGAGCGGCAAGCCTTTCACGCCAAGCGCTTCACGCAGATTGGTATGTGGCGGCATGCACAGATTGCCACCCAGCGCGCCGTTTGCATGGCGCTGGCGGTAGAAGGACGTGCCGCAATCCGGGTCGGGATCGGGCGTCAGATAAATCACGCAGGCATAGCGGCACAATTTGCGCGAGTCGGTGTGCGGACGCGCACCGGAATCGGCCATGCCCACCAGTTGCGCGTAGTTGTGATTCAGCGAGGTGCCTTCCGGCGTGGACTCCAGCCACAGCTTCTTCGCGCCCGTCACCTTCTTCACCCATGCTTCCACGTAATCCAGCTCGGACGGCAGCAGCGCCTTTGGCGAGCGCTTGCCTGGCCACGGTTCGTTGGCATAAGGCGCGCCCAGTTCCCAGTATTGCTGCGTGTAGCAACGCTCGGAGATCTCCTCCGCATTCGGCAGGAAATTGTCTTCGACCCAGTAGTCGCGCCCCAGCTGGGGCTTGCGATAAGTCAGATTGGGCAGCTTCTGCATGGCGTCGGCGGTGCTGGATAGTGGGAGCTGAAGGATAGCACTGCTTTAAGCCGCCGCACACTTGCGCACCGTATCCCAGGTGCGGGTTGTGATCTCGGAGCCAAAAGTTTTTTCAATCAGGCGCATGAAGACCGGACCATCGGCACTGGGAACGTAGGCCGAGAACACCTCCTTGCCCTGCACGCACACAATCTGGGCACCGCTCATATTCACCGGCAGCGCCGTCTTTGGCTGTGGCGTATCGCGCAGGAAGCTCACCACCCGCTTGGCCTCCGGCGGTACGCCGTGATCCGCGTAAGGGTCGCCCGCCAGTATCGCATTCAAATGCTGCGATGAGCGCACGATGGTGTAGAAGCTGCGGCCCAGCACCTCCTGCATCGCCTTCTCGGCCTTGCGTTCCAGCGCGCTCTCCGTGCTGGAGCGTGCATCAAAGGCCACATTGCCGCTGGAGAGCAGCGTCTTCACGTTGGTAAAACCCGCGTGCTCAAACGCGGCCTTCACTTCCGGCATTTTGGCATTCATGGGACTGACACCGCGAAGCAGCGCGACGTAACGAGGCATGTAAAATTCCTTGCTGGAGGTGTAAATGTTTAAGGTAGCAGTTGAACCAAGGGGATTATCGTTCGAGACGGACGAGGAATCCACTCTCTTGATATCGGCCCTGCGTGCAGGCCTGACGATGCCGCATTCCTGCCGCAATGGCACCTGCCGCACCTGCATCTGCAAGCTGCGCAGCGGCAGCGTGCACTATCGCATTGAGTGGCCGGGCCTGAGTTTCGACGAAAAGAACGACGGCTACATCCTGCCCTGTGTGGCTTACGCGGACTCCGATCTGGTTCTCGACGCGCCCGCCGCGAGACTGGTGAGATAAGCGCATAGCATATCGGCCATGGCATCCGAATAGGTGCTGATTTCCTTCACGGTGCGCGGCTTCTCCGAGAAATCCTTGCCGACTGCGCTGAGCGTAGTGGTCACCAGATCACCAGCCAGGGCGCGTTTGGCAGGCGCGACATGCGGCAGGACCTCCTTCATGAACGCTTCGATGGCGTGGTGGCCGGCGTCCCTGGCCTGCGTCGCCTCAGGCGCATCACGGTAGAACGGCGCAGCATCGTCCAGCGCCGTACGTACCTCGGCTTCATCGCACTCGGACCTGACGAAAGCGTGGACCAGCACACGCAGCCTTTCCAGCGGCGGCTTTTGCGCATCCTGCAGGATAGCGCACAGCATGTCCGTGGTCTGCTTCCACTCGTCGCTTTGCAGCCGGAACAGAATCGACGCCTTGTTCGGGAAGTATTGGTAGATCGAGCCCACACTCACTCCGGCCCGCTCCGCGACCCGCGTGGTGGTGAACCGGTGGGCACCCTCTTTGGCCAAAACCTGAATAGCTGCTTCAAGAATCGCTGAAACGAGTTCGGTCGAGCGGACCTGTTTCGGCTTGCGGCGCGAGGAAATGGGGGCTTTCTGGCGGTCGGTCATGGTCGGTGTCGGTAACGCGAATATGAAATGTGAAGGATTATTCATATTATTACCGCTCTTACTTCAGAAAGGAATCACCCCATGACCACCCTCACCACTTCACCTGTTGCGCCCCTGCTGCACAACCTGTTCGAAGAGGCCGACGCAATGAGTCCGCTGAACGTTCCAGCCCTCGCAGCGCTGTCCCGCGACGAACATGAGCGCCTGATGCGCAGCAAGACCGAGTATCTGGACCTGTACGAACAGCTGAAAGACGTGCCGCTGCCCGTGTCGCGCGAAACCGGCAAGCTGCTGTACATGCTGGCCCGCAGCAGCAAGGCACAAACCGTCGTCGAATTCGGCACGTCCTTCGGCCTTTCGACCCTGCACCTCGCCGCGGCGCTGCGCGACAACGGCGGCGGGCAGCTGATCACCACCGAGTTCGAACCATCCAAAGTCGTGCGCGCACGTGAAAACCTGAAAGCGGGTGGCCTGCTCGACCTGGTCGAAATTCGCGAAGGCGACGCATTGCAAACGCTGGCGTCCGATCTGCCGGAGCAAATCGACCTGCTCCTGCTCGATGGCGCCAAAGCGCTCTATCCGGAAATCCTGGACCTGGTGGAAAGCCGCCTCAAGCCCGGCGCGCTGATCGTCGCCGACAACGCCGATTACGCGCCGGACTACATGGCCCGCGTCCGCGCGCCAGCAGGCGGCTACCTGTCGATCCCGTTCGCGGAAGACGTTGAGCTGTCGATCAAGCTGGCTTAAATGCCCGCCAGGCGATAGCGCATGAAGGCATTGATGGTCAGCCGTCCGCGCGCTGGATCGACATCCAGCAAATCGGGCGCGTCAATCTGGCCGGAATGGAAGATGGTCGCGTCGTAGAAGATGGCGCGGTTCCAGGCTGCGGGGACGGTGCAGATCTTTTCGAAGTAGCGCCCGTCGCCGTTGAAGTAGCAGGGTTCCGCGCCAATCACTTTGCTGAAAGCCGTGTTTTCCATCATGCGCGCCTGGTACAGCAGAAAATCAATCTCGTCGGGATGGCGCATCGCGCGGTAAAAACTGGTGCCGCCCATGCGCGCATCCTCGAACAAATACATCACCGATGCCACGGCGCCCTCGCCCGGCGCGCACGAACGGGCGTCGCGGTGGYAGATGCGCTGCTGCGGCATAAGCTGATCCGGCGGCAGGGTCACCAGCGACATGCGCGTCGCCATGCCCAATAACTCGCCGCCGCCAAAGGCCGGCAACAGGTGCTGGGCGACATGCTGGTGCAGATGACGGTCGAACTCCGACGTCATCGGCTGTTCAATGCCGGGATAGCAGTTGACGGGCGCTGCGGCAAACTGCCCGCGCCGGGCAATCGCTGCCTGCACCATGTGCTGCGGCTCGCTAAAGAAGTTATCCACGACCAGGCAGAACCGGTCGTCACCCAGCGGGACTCGCTGTATCAGTGGTTGAGGATTAAACATTTCACAAATTGTATACAAGAACCAGCCGCTTGGTGCACCTCGGCAGCAAATCGCGAACGCGGTGTGCAATTCGCGCCGCCTGGCGGTCGATTCGTCGCAAGCCCGCACGGCGCTACGGTAGGCGGGTCAAGATGCAGCTATCGCAAACACCAAGGAGAAAAGCCGTGAAGCYGTTTCCCCAATACCTGATCGCCGCTGCCTTGTTAGCCAACGGCATGGCATATGCAGCCGACCTGACCATCGATGTGACGGGACTGAAGAATGCCAAGGGCAAGGTGCTGGTCGCCGTATATGACCGCGCGGAGGGCTTCCTCAAGCAGCCAGCCCGCGTTGCTGCCGCCGATGCGCAGGAAGGTAAGGTCAGTGTGGCCATCCTCGGTCTGCCTGCCGGCGACTACGCTTTTACCGCCTTCCACGATCAGAACGGCAACGGCGCGCTGGATAAAAACCCCGTCGGCATGCCGGTCGAACCCTATGGTTTCAGCAATGACGCGGTAGGCCACTACGGACCTCCCAGCTTTGACCAGGCCCGCGTGCACCTGTCTGAAGAAGGCAGCGTAGCCACCATCAATCTGCACTAAGGAGAAGACCATGGACAGGCGAAACTTCCTGCGCGGCTTAGCGGCAGGCGGCACGATGCTGGCGATTCCAGCGTGGGCGCGTGCAGACGAAACCAGGGATGCTTATCTCGCGAGCCTGGCCGGCAATCCGCGCCTGGCCGCGCTGAAGGGCGCCACCGCCGATATCAGCACGGCAGCGGCCATCGAAGGGCGTTGGCCGGCCGAACTGCGCGGCACCTTCTATCGCAACGGGCCGGCACGGCTGGAGCTGGGCGGCGAACGCTATCACCACTGGTTCGATGGCGACGGCATGGCACAGGCATGGCACATCAGCGGCGGCAGCGTGCAACACGAAGGGCATTTCATCCGTACCCAGAAATATGTCGAGGAATCGGCTGCGGGCCAGTTCCTGTACTCGGCCTTCGACACCGATGTGCAGCGCCGCCATCTGGCCAATAACGACACGGCCAATGCCGCCAACACCAATCTGGTGCCGCATGCCGGCAAGCTGTATGCGCTGTGGGAAGGCGGCTCGGCGACGGAGCTCGATCCGGGCAGCCTGTCCACCCGCGGCATCAAGACCTGGCGCGATGATCTCGCCGCCATGCCTTTCTCGGCGCACCCCAAAATCACACCTGACGGCGTGCTGTGGAATTTTGGCTTGGTGCTGGGCGCCRACAAGCTGCTGCTGTGGCGTGTCGATGCCAATGGCGCTCTGGGAAAATTCGGCATGATCGATGTGCCGCAGCTGGCAATGGTGCATGACTTCGTCGTGACCGCACGCTATATGGTCTTCCTGGTGCCTCCGATCGACCTGCATCGCGGCGAGCACACGACCTATCTCGGGTCGCATGTGTGGAACGGCTACCGTCCGATGCGCGCCGTCGTAGTCGACCGCGCCGACTTCACCCTTCGCCGCATCATTGAAATGCCGGCCGCGATGGCGATCCACCTGGGCAATGGCTGGGATGAGGGCAATACCATTCGTCTGGATGCCTGCGTGGCCGCAGACGACAGCGGTATTCGCGGGCTGGGCGCCGTCATGCATGGCGAAACCATCCATCGGGCGGAGCCGGACACGGTGCTCATCACGCTCGATCTGACGCGCGGCACCGCGCGCAGCGAAACCTTGCTGCGCCGGACGGAATTCCCGCGCGTAGCATCAGCCGATATCGGCAACCGTTATCGCCAGCTCTTCGTCACGACCAAGGATAAGGCAACCCAGTTTGGCATGACGGGCATCGCGCGCATTGACGTCGAGAGCGGCCGCACGGATCGCTTTGAATACGGCCTGGATTGGATCGCGGAGGAGCACATCCCGGTAGCCAAGGCATCGGGCAAAGGCCAATGGCTGCTTGGCACAGCTTACGACGTACGCAAACAGCAGACCGTGATTTCGGTCTTCGATGGCGCGCACCTGGCGCAGGGTCCTGTGGCGCGGGCGCGTCTGCCTTATGCCGCGCCGCTCTGCTTCCACGGCAATTTCCTTGCCGCTTCAGCATTGCCTGTTTAGACTCACGCCATGACCAAATCACGCGCCGACACCGTCAGTGAACATCCGCTTGGACAAATGCCCTTGCTCCGCACATGGCGGCCGGGCCTGGTGCGCGATTTGGTCTATACCTTCATCCTCGGCGTCGGCTTCTGCCTGTTCTTTTTTGTGCTGCAGGCGTATAGCATGCCGAAGGAGCGGCTTGTCGAGCAACTGTGGGGCGATTTCCTTATTGCGATGGCGATCTCCTATACCATTCATGGACTATTCGTGCTGGGTGACGCGCTGCTCGGGCGATGGCTGAAGCAAGCCAGGGGCTGGCGCCGCGCTACCTATTACACGGCCCTGCCGACAGCAGGTGTCTTCGGCGGCTACTTCATCGGCATCGTTCTTCTCAACCCCACGGCAGCGCGCCATAACATCTTTACGCCCAGCGTGGTGCAAAGCTTCGCCGTTGTTGCGGTCCTGGTGTCCTGCGTGCTGATGTTCCTTTACCTGATGCGCGAACGCGAAATGGCCGCCAAGGAGCGCCTGGCCGCCGAGCAGCAGCGCGCACTGGAGTCCGAACGCCGCGCACTGGAAGCGCAGCTGCGCATGCTGCAGGCTCAGATCGAGCCGCACTTCCTCTACAACACGCTGGCCAATGCAGTCGGCCTGATTCAGCCTGCACCCGATCGCGCCCGCCTGCTATTGGAACGCCTGATCGACTACCTGCGTGCCACGCTGGCCGCAAGCCGCTGCAATGACACGCCATTGCAGCGCGAGATCGATACGATCACCGCCTATCTGGAGTTGATGAAGCTGCGCATGGGCGATCGCCTGCGCTACCGTATCGAACTCGCCGGCGCTGCGGCGCGCTTGCCGCTGCCGCCGATGCTACTGCAGCCGCTGGTGGAAAACGCGATCAGCCACGGTCTGGAGCCAAAGATCGCCGGCGGCGAAATCGTGCTGGAGGCAAGCATCGAAGCGCGCCATCTGTGCATCGTCATCAGCGACACCGGCGTCGGTTTCCGCAGCACTGCATCCAGCAAGCCTGGCGGCGGTGTGGGCCTGTCCAATCTGCGCGAGCGCATCGCGGCGCTGTACGGCCGCGATGGTAACTTGAGCATCACCGAAAATTCCGCGGGCGGCGTCAGCGTAACCTTGCGCATTCCGATATCGACTACAGGAGAGACATGCACACCGCATTGATCGCAGACGACGAGCCGGTGCTCGTTGATTTTCTCAAAGCCGAACTGGCCGAGCTGTGGCCGGAGCTGAAGATCATCGCCACCGCGGGCAATGGCATTGAAGCGCTAAGCCTGATCGATGAACTGTCGCCATCGATCGCCTTTCTCGATATCCGCATGCCGGGCCTGACCGGGCTGGAAGTCGCGAGCAAGCTACAGGGCACCAAGGCCGCGCCGCATGTGGTGTTTGTGACGGCCTACGATCAGTACGCAGTGGATGCCTTCGAACGCGAAGCGGCGGACTATCTGCTCAAGCCGCCAACCCGCGAGCGCCTGGGCCGCACTGTCGAAAAGCTCAAGCGCCAGCTGGCCGGATCGGTCGAAGCGCCACTCGCGCCAGACCTGTTCGCGCGCCTCGCCGCCGCGCTGGGTCAGGCGCCAGCAACGCCCCGTCTCGACTGGATTCACGCGGCACACGGCAACGAAACCCGCCTGATCTCGATCGACGAAGTGATCTACTTCGAAGCCAACGACAAATACGTGTCCGTGTTCACCGACGCGGGCGAGTCGCTGATCCGCACACCGCTCAAGGAGTTGATCGATGGACTGGACGCCAGCCGCTTCTGGCAAGTGCATCGCGGCACCGTGGTGGCAATCAAACACATCGAAGGCACAAAGCGCGATTTCCGTGGCCGCACGCTATTGAAGTTGAAGGCACGCTCCGAGGAATTGCTCGTCAGCCGCGCGTACCTGCACCTGTTCAAGCAAATGTAAGCCGGTTGCGCCGATGCAACTTGAAGTCAATAAATTGTTGATGCGTTTAGGTAATTTGCTAAAATCCGAATTGTCTTCTCGACCGTTCAACCGGCCTAATCCCGCCCGCTGACGCCTGTCCCGCCTCCTCCAGCGGGAACTCCAGATTCTTCCCCCCTCAAATCCGGGCTTTTGACATCGCCGATCTCGACTGATTGGCGCAAAAAAACGGTAACAACGATGGCTACCCAAGTATTCATTATCGATGGCGCTGAAGCCACGCGCGCACTGATGCGCATGGTTTTACGTGACTCAGCTTTTCACATTGCAGGCGAAGCAGGCTCGTTGGAAGCGGCGATGCAAAAGGCTTCTTTGCAAGAGGCCGACATGCTCATCCTCGACGGCGACTCGCGGAACGGCGTCATTGCGGAGGATATCCCGCGACTGAAAGCACTCTGTCCGGATCTGGTGATCGTGGTCGCTTCAAGCCGTCGGGATGCCGACAGCGTTCAGTCCGCGCTCCAGCAGGGAGCAACGGGCTACGTCATCAAGCCGTTCACTGCAGGCGCTTTGGAAGACAGCCTGGTCCGCGCCTGGCGTCGCGCCGGCAGCCGGGCCAAGGCCGTTTGCTGAATAACGCATAACTATCGGAGAAAGATCATGTTCAAAAAACTCATTGCGCTCACCCTGCTGGGTATTTCGGCCACTGCAGCGCAGGCCGGCGTCATTGACCTTGCTTCCGGCTCGACCGGCGTCATCAAGTGGAAAAACGGGGGCGCCGTCCAGGAATTTCTGGGCAACGGCAATCTCGTCACCGTCACCGTCGCACAAAAGTCCACGGTCGATTTTTCCATCGACGACACCGGCCAGCCCGGCGTGACGTTCAATCTCTTCCTGGACGGAGCCTCGACCGCGCTAACACCCTCCAACGCCGGCTCGCACTATGAATTCTTCGACGACATCCTGCTGAATGCCGGCTCCCACTATTTCACCATCTCTGTGCTGGGCTCAAACGGTGCGGGCCAAGTGAAGAACGCAAGCTTCACCGCCCCCTTGGCATTTGCCAGCGCCGCCGCTCCCGCCCAAAGCGCCGCAGTGGCCGAACCTGGCACGTTGGCCCTGCTGGCCGTAGGCACCATTGGCCTTTTCGCGATGCGCCGTCGCGTCGCTGGAAGCAAAACCTCGCCTCCGGCAAAGTGATGATTCCAAGTTCGAGGCGGGAAACTCACGGTCGACAACTTCATCGTTGTCGATGACCGTCGGTTACCGCCCCCCCCATTGCGGACTGTCAGAATTCTTTTGTCACATCGACTGAATCGCCTGCTACGTGGAGATGGTACGACTCATAGCCCTGCTCATCAACGGTCAGAATCAAAGCTCCCAAATCTCCAAACTGGAGCCATAACTCATTATTTGGAAGACGCTCGACCCGCGTGATTGATTGGCCTAAGAGTGGCAAGAGATAAGCTGCCGGTGCGGCCAAATCTTGGTTGTGAGCTTTCACAACTGCGCCACTCGTGGGGCGGTACTCAAATCCCGCCTCAATTTCGATGCGGGCTCCGTTGCCGTACTTGGGGCTATTTGCCACCAATATCTTGAGCTGAATGAAGCTGAGCATCAGATAATGACGGCCAATTGATAGATTGCTTAACTCCTGCCCCACCAATTCGGTGAGTGGAAAATCTAATGGTATCGATAATCCGGGCATACGTCGGACTGGGTTCCTAATCGTGGTCGAACACTTTACGAGGCCGCTTCTGGCCGTCAACGTACGAATCGTTCTGCCAATGATTGAAAATTATCGGCCACACGAATTGCGCGATCGGATGCCATGCCAATCATCCGTAGCATATACACGATGCCAGACGCATCGAATGCTAGCACTTCCCCACCACCATTTCCCGCAAATGCAATAAAACCCGGAGCGAGCGCCTCGACATCGATGTCCCGATTATGCCCAGGAATCTCTTCTATCGTCCAAAGCGCAACGTAGCTTGGTGGATCTTCGTCGGTCGTAAACCCCTCAAAGGCACCATTGGCATTGAGGTATTCGACATACTGACTACGTATTTCTGGAAGCAAGAAATTCTCGTACGATTTTTTTGGACCGTCTGCAACTGGCCGTTAAGAGGCAACTCGGGCTAACGCAACAGACGACACTAAAGAGGAATCATCATTTGCGAGTAATCTGAGCACTTCAATTGGAACCTTTGCGTTATGCGCGATTGCGGCGCGAACAGTTTCGTCCGGGTCACGTGCAAGACGATCAAATAGTTCTGAGCTGAGCTTCCGTTTTACTGCAACGGCATAGCG
>NZ_JBFRDW010000076.1:0-13727 GCF_052113985.1 Pseudoduganella sp. RAF53_2
TTATTTCGCCTGGCCGGTCTGCGCAGCGAAGGTCAGCTTATCGAAGCCCGCAATGCGTGCAGCCTCCATCACATTGACCACCATCTGGTGYATGGCGAACTGGTCGGCATTGACGATCACCACCGGATGTTCGCCCGGCTTGGCAGCCGCCTTCAGGTGCTCGGCAAGACCCGCCACGTTCTGGAAGGACACCGGCTCGTTATTCACCGTGTAGTTGCCCTTGGCATCGACCGTGACGTTGATCTCGGCCGGACGCTCGATCGCCTTTTCGGCGTCAGCGGTCGGCAGCGTGATCTGCAGCTCGGTGAACTTGCTGTAGGTCGTGGTGACCATCAGGAAGATCAGGATCACCAGCAGCACGTCGATAAACGGAATCAGGTTAATTTCCGGATCTTCGCGCTTCTGTCCCCTGCGGAAATTCATGGCCATTCAGTTGCTCCGCTTACTTGCGCGAGTTATGGACGATGTCCACAAACTTCACCGCCTGCTGCTCCATCTCGATGACGAAGCTGTCGACCAGGGCGCGGAAGTGACGGTAGAACACCAGGGTCGGCATCGCGATCGCCAGACCGAAGCCAGTGTTGTACAGGGCGACCGAAATACCGTGCGCCAGCTGGGCCGGATTCGCGCCGGAAGAATTCTGCGAACCGAAGATTTCGATCATGCCGACCACCGTACCGAACAGGCCCATCAGCGGCGCCAGGGTTGCGATGGTGCCCAGTGTGGTCAGGAAACGGTCCAGGGTGTGCGCCACACCGCCGCCCGCCTCTTCGATGGATTCCTTCATCACGTCGCGCGGCGCATCCACATTGCGCAGGGCCGCTGCCAGCACCACGCCCAGCGGCGAGCTGCTTTCCAGCTTGTTCAGGATGTCAGAGGAAATATTCCCGCTGCGATAAACGCGCACAACTTCGTCCAGCAGGGTCGAGGGAATGATGCGGGACCGGCGAAGATACATCAGTCGTTCGATGATCAGCGCGGTGGCAACAATAGAGGCAATCAACAGCAGCCAGATAGGCCAGCCTGCGGCTTGGAAAATTGCGAGCAACTCGAACTCCTGTGGTTAGAAAGCTAAACGCGCAATGTATCGTGTTGGCACGTTGTCGGCAAGGGGTGTGCGAAACCCACATATTCTGTGGACAAGATTGTTGGCAAGCCAAGTATCTCTATGCTAGTCACTTGATTTTTAAGTGAATTTTTCTAATGCAAAATTTTTCATCAGCACTTTTTTGTCCATGAGACGGCCCAGTTTTTCACATATTCTGTGGACAAAATTGTGCAGAATGCCACGGCAAGCCACCTAAGCACTTGATCTGAAAGAGAATAATTCTCATGCGCAAAAAGTGCGCAGCGGGGTAAAACCGCAGTATCCGGACTTGTTCACTTCCCCACATATTCTGTTGATAAGATTGTTAGCAAGGCAGGTATGCACCATGCATATCCTTGATTTAAAAGAACTTTCTTACCGTGCGTAAAAATTTCGCATTGGCATGTTTTGCGGGGGTTTGCACGCTTCTGCACAAATTCTGTGGACAATATTGTGAGCAAGGGGCGTGACTGGTACTAAAGTCATTGATTTGAAACAAAAAAGTTCTTCCGCTCAAAAATTAAGCAGCGTTTTCGCGGTGGAGAACTCGGTGGCGGGACCGTTTCCATTGTGCGGACGCACATCGGGTTCTTCACAGCTTCTGTGGATAATATTGTTAGCAAGGCCCGGACGGGAGTGCCAAGTGCTTGATTTCTAAAATGAAAGTTACTATGCGAGAATTTTTAGCACGTTCGGAAACATGCCAAAAGAACTGCACACTTTCTGTGGATATCTTTGTGCGTAACAAGCAGTCGCAATCGCAAAGTGCTTGATCCATAAGGATATTTATAAAATGCCCGCTAATGTAGCACCTCGATTTACCGTTAATAATCAGGTGTTTACAAAAAATACTTGCGATATGAAGTTATATGTGACATAAGCATGACCGCCGCCGCCGCGTGTGGACAGCTTCAAGAATCCGGAACGATGAACACGACAGATCAAGCCCAGGTAATCACAGTTAGCGCCCTGAATCAGGCCGTTGCGCGCCTGCTCGAACGCAGTTTTCCACTGACCTGGATATCTGGGGAAATCTCGAATTTCACCCGCGCCGCATCCGGCCACTGGTACTTCACGCTGAAGGATGACGGCGCCCAGGTGCGTGCGGTCATGTTCCGCGGCCGCGCTCAATATGCCAGCTTCACCCCGCGCGAAGGCGACAAGGTCGAAGTGCGCGCCCTGGTCACACTTTACGGACCACGCGGCGATTACCAGATCAATGTAGAAGCCATCCGGCGCGCGGGTGTTGGCTCCCTGTTCGAAGCATTTCAGCGGCTGAAGGAAAAGCTGACGGCAGCCGGCCTGTTCGAGCCGGAACGCAAGCGCGCGCTGCCGATGTTCGCGCGCACCATCGGCATTGTGACAAGTCCGTCCGCTGCCGCCTTGCGTGACGTGCTGACGGCCCTGCGCCGGCGCGCCCCGCATGTGAACATCGTGCTCTACCCTACCCTGGTGCAAGGCGCGCAGGCGCCGGAACAGATCGTGTCCGCCATTAACACGGCTTCGCGCCGCGCCGAATGCGATGTGCTGATCGTTTGCCGCGGTGGCGGCAGCATCGAAGATCTGTGGAGCTTCAACGACGAAGCCGTCGCGTACGCGGTGGCTAACTGCGCGATGCCGGTGATTTCCGGCGTCGGCCACGAAACCGACTTTACCATTTGCGACTTCGCTGCCGACCTGCGCGCCGCCACGCCGACCGCTGCTGCTGAGCTGGCGGCAACGCCACAGACAGACTGGCTCGCTTCATTACGCGCCGATGTCACCGACCTGCGCCGCTCCATGCGCCGCACGCTGAGCGACGCTTCGCAAACCCTGGACAATTACACGCGCCGCCTGCTGAGTCCGACCGCGCGCATTGCCCAGCAGCGCATGCAGCTGCGTTCGCTGGCCAGCACCATGGTGCACGCCAACCGCGCGCCGGTGACGCAGGCGCGTCATACGCTGGACCGGCTAGCCGGCCGCCTCGCCGCACGGCGTCCGGAGGTAACGGCCGTGCGTGCCCAGTTGGGCGCCCTGCAGCACCGCGCCGCGATGGCAGCCGCCGCCCAGATCGCGCAACGACGCGAGGCCTTGTCTGCCCTATCAGCCCAGCTGGAACTACTGAATCCGCAGCGCACGCTGGAACGCGGCTACGCCATCGTCAGCGATGCCAAGGGCGCCGTGCTGCGTTCGCCGGACCAGCTGAAGCCACGCGAAACGGTGACGGTGCGCCTGGCCGAGGGCACGGCCGAAGTCGGCGTCGCTTCGGTACAGCCGCTGCTGTGACTAAAATTGAAAGCCCCGGTGATTTCAGGTAATCTGACTGAAAAGGATTTCACTACAGGACAGCAATTGGCAGAAGAAGAGAAGAATCCAGGTCCATCGACCCTGATCGACGTCGCGCGCGAAGCAGGCGTATCGCCCAGCACCGTATCGCGCATCCTGAATGGCACCGCCAAGGTGTCCGACGAAAAGCGCCAGGCCGTGCTGAAGGCCATTGCCCGCAACAATTTCGCACCGAACCTGATGGCGCAGGCGCTCAAAAAAGGCCGCACGCATACCATCGGCATCGTGGTGCAGGATATTTCCTCGCCCTTCTTCGACGAGATGCTGCACGGGGTGGATGACGGGCTCAAGGGTACCGGCTATGCCTCCGTGATCGTGTCCGGCCACTGGAATGCGGAAGAGGAAGCGGACCGTATCCGCCTGCTGCTGGCGCGCAAAGTGGACGGCATCGTGCTGCTATCGGGCCGCATGTCCGACGAAACCGTGCTGCAGTTTTCCGAGCAGCGCCCGATTGTTTCCACTGGCCGAAACCTCGACACCTCCCGTGCCCTCGGCTTCCGCCTCGACCACGAACGTGGCGCCTGGATGGCGGTGCGCCACCTGATCGAACTGGGCCACACCCGCATCGCTTTTGTGTCCGGACCGGCCAACCATGCGGACGCCATCGACCGTATGAAGGGCTACCGCCGCGCACTGGAGGAGTCCGGCCTGGAAGTCGATCCGCACCTGATCGTGGAAGGTAATTTCCATGAAAACAGCGGCCTGCTGGCGGTCAATCACCTGCTCGACACGCGCCAGCAATTCAGCGCCATCTTCGCCGCCAACGACCAGAGTGCCTATGGCGTGCGCCTGGCCCTGTACCGCAAGGGCATCCGCGTACCGGAAGACATTTCCCTGGTCGGCTTCGATGATTTGCCCGGCTCGGCCTACACCACGCCGCCGCTGACCACGGTCAAGCAGCCGCTGTACGAAATGGGCTTTATCGCCACCAACGCCCTGCTGCGTCTGATTCATGGCGAAGCGGCGGAAGCGCGCGTCCCGCCGGTTGAACTGATTGTGCGGGAAACAACTAGGCGCTACGCATAGCAGGCATTTGGCTGCCGTTATACAATGGTGGCCGTTTCGGCAAATATAATCTTTCGTCTCAACTAAAAGGAAACATTTCATGGAACATACCCTGCCACCACTGCCGTACGCAATGGACGCTCTGCAGCCGCACATCTCCAAGGAAACCCTGGAATACCACTACGGTAAGCACCATCAGGCCTATGTGACCAACCTGAACAACCTGATCAAGGGCACCGAGTTCGAAAACCTGTCCCTGGAAGAGATCATCAAGAAATCCTCCGGCGGCGTATTCAACAACTCCGCTCAAGTGTGGAACCACACCTTCTACTGGAACTGCCTGGCTCCTAACGCCGGCGGCGCCGCTACCGGTGCGGTGGCTGACGCGATCAACGCCAAGTGGGRTTCCTTCGACAAGTTCAAGGAAGAGTTCACCAAGTCCTGCGTCGGCAACTTCGGTTCCGGCTGGACCTGGCTGGTGAAGAAGGCCGACGGTTCCGTCGACATCGTCAACACCTCCAACGCCGCCACCCCGCTGACCTCGGCCGACAAGCCACTGCTGACCTGCGACGTATGGGAACACGCTTACTACGTCGACTACCGCAACGCCCGTCCGAAGTACGTTGAGTCCTTCTGGAACCTGGTGAACTGGGCCTTCGTGAACAAGAACTTCGCTTAATCGCGTTCCTGTCCGCCCCCCCAAAAAAAAGCCCGCTCGCGCGGGCTTTTTCATTTTGGGGTCAGGCGCTAAATGCGACATCAGCTCGCTTCGATGCTCATCGCTGCGCCACTTCGACTATCCAGTGCACGCCGAATTTATCGAACAGCGTGCAATAGGTACGCCCGCGCGTTGATGGCGGCAGCAAGCGTACCTTGCCGCCCTCGCCCAGCGACTGGGCGATGCGCTCAGCTTCTTCGCGGCTGTTCATGCGTAGCGTGAGCGATATGCCCTGGAACAGCGGCTCGCCGGTGCAGTGGCCATCGGACAGGTAAATCTCGGTGCCGCCAATCCGCAACGCGGCGCGCATGATTTTGTCCGCGAGCTCGGGCTTCAGGAATTGCGGATCGACGTTGCCGGCGAACGGCAGCTGGAACAGAACTTCGGCGCCAACGGCGTCGCGGTAGAAGGAGATGGCATCGGCACAGATGCCCTGGAACTGCAAGGTAGGTGTCATTTGCATTTCAAGTCGCTTTCATTGGATGGAACAACTGTGGCCCCACCGAGCGACTGTCATGCGCGATCAGCACTTCAGAAGTCAGGCCTCCATATCACTCGGCAGGGTAGTGAGTAAGTCACGATGCCCTCCTTTCTCAAGAATTGATCACGCGCCGAGTATATGCGAAAACTACTGCTTGTGCTCGGCGGATTTGCGCAATATTTCGGTAGCGTCCGTGGTGGCCTGCGCGAACTGCTGCGGCGTCAGGCGGGCCTTGATGACACTTAGCATGGATTCACTGACGGGCAACAACTCATCGGCGGGTAGACCATCCTGGATATAGAGCGTGCGCAGAGCCAGTCCATATGTCAAGGCTTGCAGATCGCTGACGCTCACCACCGTTTCGTTGAACATGTTCGCGTTATGCAGTTTCTGCAGGCTTTCCTTTTCACCCTCCGCCGCGCGCTCAGTGAGCATGGTCGACATACGCGCTTTCCACTCCTTGACGAGCGGATCGTCCGGGCGAGTGGTCAGTGCGCTGGGATCGCCAAACGGGCCTTCCTGTACCAGAGCGTAGGCGGCACCGGGGACGTGTCCCGCTGCGGCACGCTCGAGATAATCCAGCCGGTTCGCCTTTACCCGTTCGGATAGCGCCTCACAGCCTGAGGCCGTTAAGGCCCGCAACGACGCGGGCTTCCAGGTCGGGTACTCGCCATAGCGCTGCAAGGAGACGCAGCGGTAAATCAGGTAGTAGGCGTGATACGCATCCTGTGGATTGCCGCTGCGCGCCAGCCGCTCGACGAGTGCCTGCAATGGCTCTGGCGCGGCGCTCGTGGCCTGCTCCCGGGCAGGCAATGGCGCAAGTGCTGCCGCTTGCTTGTGCGAGGGCGCAGTCGCTGTCAGGGCAACGGACGTTTTTCCCRATTCGTCAAGCGAGAACCAGTACCACGCCGCAGTAGCAAAGACACCCGCAGCCGCCACCACAGTCCATTTGTTCAGCATTGCCGTCATCAGTCGTCCAGACGTGGGCGTGTGAGTTCGAAGGAACTGCGAATGTCAGCCTTGTTAATTGCGTTCAAACTGACTCCAGCGGTTGGCAGAACCTTCATTTTGAAGGGTGGCCTGTCGCGCTGATAGGCTTCGGAACTGCCTGACCTGCTGATCGGCACACGTCAGGGATTTCGTCCACGGTTCGATTGGCGCTGCCTGTGCGGTCTGCCAGACGGTCAACATGATCAATGCGGTCAGCTTTAACAAAGATTCCTCGCGTGCCAAGATCCAATGCTGCGAAACTACCAGAAAATGGTGGTCTGAAATGCTCACTTTGTCACTTGGGGAGCGGCAGGTGCGGCTGAAGCGCACACACAAGGCGCCGCGGCCGGCGGGCCGTACAGCTTGCCCATCGCCAGGAAAAGGCCGGCAAAGCCGACAAAGAGGCCAATCACGGTGGCTAGCGTCCAGCGCGCCACATCCGCACGCAGGGCTTCCATGTCCGCCTTGGTCGCCAGGGTTGGGATGATCGCTTCGAGCTTGGCCAATCGCTCGATTTGGTATGCGTCGTAATTGTCCATGGATTCAGCTTAGCGTCCACGAACTGAATTGGCGAACTCAGCAACATTTGAAACAAATTGATCGAGCGCAAAGAGCGCGCCTTCGCGCTATGATGATGTCCCCACCGTAATGCCAGGAGACTCCAGATGACTTACACCGCCTCGCGCCACCGTTATGAAGAGATGCAGTACCGCACTTGCGGGCGGAGCGGGTTGAAGTTGCCGCTGATGTCGCTGGGACTGTGGCATAACTTTGGCGATACAACCAGTCTGGCCATGCAGCGCGAAATGCTGCGCACGGCGTTCGATCTGGGCATCACCCACTTCGACCTGGCGAACAACTACGGCCCGCCTTACGGCAGCGCGGAAACCAACTTCGGCCACCTGTTCAAGCAGGACTTCACGCCATATCGCGATGAGTTGATCATCTCCACCAAGGCCGGCTGGGACATGTGGCCCGGCCCCTACGGCCAGGGCGGCGGCTCGCGCARGTACGTGCTGGCGAGCCTGGACCAGAGCCTGAAGCGCATGGGCCTCGACTACGTGGACATCTTCTATTCTCACCGCTTCGACCCGGACACGCCGCTGGAAGAAACTATGGCCGCGCTGGCGCATGCCGTTCATCAGGGTAAAGCGCTGTACGTCGGCGTGTCGTCCTACTCGGCCGAGAAAACCGCCGAAGCCAAGCGCCTGCTGGCCGACTGGAAGGTGCCGTGCCTGATCCACCAGCCTTCCTACAATATGCTGAACCGCTGGATCGAAACGGAAGGCCTGCTCGATACGCTGGGCAACGAAGGCATCGGCTGCATCACCTTCACCGCGCTGGCGCAAGGCATCCTGTCCGACAAATACCTGAACGGCATCCCGCAGGATGCGCGCGTGAACCGTCCCGGCGGCGGCTCGCTGAAGTCCGAGCACTTGAGCGAGGAAAACCTGAAGCGCGTGCGCGCCCTGAACGACATCGCCAAGGCCCGCGGACAAACCCTGGCCCAGATGGCGCTGGCCTGGGTGCTGCGCGATCCGCGCATCACGTCCACACTGATCGGTGCGTCGAACCCGGCCCAGATCCGCGAAAACGTCGCGGCGCTGAAGAATCTCTCCTTCAGCGCCGACGAACTGCGCGCCATCGACGCGCAAGCCCAGGAAGGCAAGATCAATCTTTGGGCTGGCTCGTCAAAGYATTGAGCCCCGCGTAAAAGCCCGCGCCCTGCTGCAGATGGCTGCCGAAATCGAAACCGTCGGCCAGCATCTGCTCCAGGTCACGCCGCGCAATGCGCATCACATAGCTATGCTGGTTGGCGACCAGACGGCTGTCGGCAGGCGGCATGGCGGACGGCACACCGCCATACCATTTGCCGGGACTCGCATGCCCGGATGCAGAAACACGCCCCGCCTGCTCCACCTGCCAGYCGCCATCCAGCAGCACCCACATAAAGTCGGACGCTTCGGCGCCGTTGCTGATCTCCTGCCCTGCGCGCGCTTCCCATTCGGTTGAGTTGGCGATCACGTATTGCAGCTGCTCCTTACTCAGCGCCGTGAAAAACGGCGTGTGGCGCAGCAGATGCAGATAAGTCACAGACTGTTTCATTCCCTTCTCCTCGGCGCAGGCGCTCAGGCAGAAAGCCACCGCGGCGGCAACCGCAGCAACGGTGGCCAGACTGCGCAGCATCACGCGTTCACCTTCAGCAGGTCATCGATGCCAATGCGCTTGGCGAAGTGCTCGCGCACACGTTCCGCCACTTCAGTCACTTCGGCGGCGCCGTCGTCAATGAAGTCCACTACCGAGCGGAAGGGACGCTCACCATGCGGCAGGCTGACGATGCGTGCAATCTCTTCGCCCACTGCTGCCGGATCGGATTCCGGCGGCGACAGTTCGCTCAGTCGGGCGCCCACCTGGTCCAGCAAGCCGTCGTAGCGTGCATATGCGGCAGCGGTCGCTTCGTCCGCAGGCTTGCCTGCTTTGGGGAAGTGCTCCGTGCCCGCAGTGAAGGCACCCGGCACGACAATCGACGTCTCAATGCCAAAGCGCGTCAGTTCATACGACAGGCTCACCGCCAGCGAATCCATCGCCGCCTTGGCTGCCGCATAAGGGCCGAGGAATGGCGGGAAGCCGCCGCGTACCGTGGAGCTGCTAACCCACAGCACCAGTCCCTTGCCCTGTTCGCGCATCACCGGCAGCACGGCGCGGTTCACGCGCTGGGTGCCGAGGAAGTTGGTGTCGAAGACCTGCGAAATCTCTTCCGGCGTGAAGGCTTCGGTCGGACCGATCACCAGGTGGCCTGCGTTGTGCACCACCGCATCCAGGCGGCCACGGTCGGCCACGATGGATGCCACGGCGGCATCGGCCGATGCCTGCGACAGCACATCCAGTTCCACCACGCGCACATCGGCGCCGTTGGCGAAGCCCCAATCACGCAGCTCGCGCACCTTGGCGGCGTTGCGGCCTGCGATATCGCGCATGCTGGCGTAGACCACGTGGCCGGCTTTGGCGAGGGAACGTACAGTCAGTGCGCCGATGCCGGTTGCAGCGCCAGTAACGAGAACGACAGATTGGCTAGTCATGATATTTCTCCTTAGATGATGCCGCCGTTGGCGCGCAGGGTTTGTCCATTGATCCAGGTGTTCGGGGTGGCGAGGAAGGCCACGGCTTCGGCGATGTCGTCCGGTTTGCCGAGGCGCTCCAGCGGCGCCATCTTCGAGAAGGCGGCGATCTGCTCCGGCGTTTTCCCGTTCAGGAACAGGTCAGTGCCGGTCGGGCCAGGCGCCACGGCGTTGACGGCGATGTTGTTGCCGCGCAGTTCCTTGGCCATGATGTTGGTCATGACTTCGACCGCTCCCTTGGTTGCGCCGTACACGGCATAACCGGGCAGYGACAGGCCGATCACGCTGGTCGAGAAGTTCACGATGCGGCCGCCCTGCTCCAGGCGTTTAGCGGCTTCGCGCAGCGTGTTGAAAGTGCCTTTCACGTTCACCGCGAACAGGCGGTCGAAAGTGGCGTCGTCGGTGTCGGCCAGGTGCGGCAGGGCCGGCGGCATCAGGCCAGCGTTATTCACCAGCACATCCACGCGGCCGTAGCGGTCAATGGTGGCGTCGAACAGGCTGCGCACCGCGCCGCTGTCCGATACGTCGGCGCGCACGGCGAAGGCTTCGCCGCCCTGCTCCTTGATGGCGGCGACAACGCCATCCGCTTCCTCCACTGCGCCTGCATAGTTGATAACGACGGCATAACCTTCGGCAGCCAGACGGTGAGCGACGGCAGCGCCGATGCCACGGGATGCGCCAGTAACGATTGCGACTTGTTTCATGATTTTCTCCAAGTTGTTGAGTTGATGGGGACAGTTTCTTCCTTTTCTCCACTTGGATAAATGCGCTAAACTTGCGATAACTATTCAAAAATCCTCAATAATGGACCGATTCGATGCCATGCGGCTGTTCACCCGCATCGTGGAACTGCGCAGCTTCAGCAAGGCGGCGGACGATCTGATCCTGCCCGCCGCCACCGCCACGCACACCATCAAGCAGCTGGAATCACGTCTCGGCGTGCGCCTGCTGCACCGGACCACGCGCCAGGTCAGCCCCACGCTGGACGGTGAGGCCTATTACCAGCGCTGCCTGCGTATCCTGGCGGACGTGGAAGAAACCGAAGCGGGCTTCGGCACCAGTGGCGTGCTGCCAAAAGGGAAAGTACGGGTCGACCTGCAGGAAACGCTGGCGCGCCATTACGTGCTGCCGCGCTTGCGCGAATTCTTCGCGCGCTATCCGGACATCGATCTGGAAATCGGCATGGGCGACCGCTTTGTGGACCTGGTGCGCGAGGGCATGGACTGCGTGCTGCGCGTGGGCGAACTGAAGGATTCGAGCATGGTGGCGCGGCGTGTGGCCTCACTGGCGCAGGTGACAGTTGCTACGCCCGMTTACTTCGCGCAGCACGGCGAACCTTTAATGCCGGACGATCTGGCGGGCCACCGGGCTGTCAACTTCTACTCCAGTGCCAGCGGACGCATGCTGCCGTTCGAGTTTCGCACCAGCGACGGCATACGCACGCTGGACTTGCCGGGCAAGGTCGGCGTCATCAATGCCGAAGCGTATGTGGCGTGCTGCCTGAATGATCTTGGCCTGATCCAGGTGCCGCGCTACCACGTGGAAGACCAGTTGCAGAGCGGCGCGCTGCGTGAAGTGCTGCAAGACTTCGCGCCGCCGCCGATGACCGTGTCCGTGCTGTATCCCCACCAGCGCCAGCTCTCGCCGCGCGTGCGCGCCTTCGTGGACTGGCTGGCGGATGTGATGTCCGTGGCCCGTTAGGAAACCAACGGCAGAGACTGGTGTCTGCCACATCGTGGCAGACACCCTGGTTCACGCCTCGGGTTTTACGGGCCGCGTTCCACGTCGTCGCGTTCGCGCTTCGTGGTGAACGGCACGGTTTCGATGTGATCGACGCCGATGTCGGCGCCATCGGGCGCTACCGTGTCACGCCCGGCGGCAGCGCGTTCGCCGGTGCCGGTGGAATCCGAATCGCTGCTCAGGTTAGCGTCGCCGATGTCCGGGCCGGCCGTGCCATCCGCCAGGCCGGCTTCCGTATCGCCATAAGTGCCCTGCTCCAGTCCGGTGTCGATCTGCTGGGCGAGTCCGCTGTTGCCGGTGATATCGCTGCCGGAGTCCGAGGAGTCGCTCGGGCCGAGCGCCTCCGTACCGTGTCCTTTGTCGACAACCCGGTCGCGGCGGGCCGGCATATTGTCGGGATCAAGTGTGCTGCTGCCAGTCATGATGATTCTCCCAGATGCAAATACCGTAAAACGGCCTTGCATTTACTTTAACAAGTCACACGAAGCGAGGGCGCACACCTCGTATTTCTACGTATTTCATTTGTGTACTATTTAGGTATATACTGCTTTCATGCTGTTCACTTTCTAGGAGAATTGTCATGAACGCCGCACACCTGATCATTGCCACCCTGACCCTGTCCGCTGCCAGCGCAGCCTTCGCCGCCGAAGATGCGAGCGCCAATACTGCCGCCGCATCGTCCGCCCCGGTCGCTGCGACCGCCGTCGCCGCCACTCAGCAAGCCAAGGGCCTGACCCGCGAACAAGTGATGGCCGAGTTCTACGCAGCGCGCAAAAACGGCACCCTGATCCAGACCGAAGCCGATCTGGACGTGGCCCGGACCCAGAAGCAAACCGCCAAGTAAGCCTTGAAAATGCTGCGCCGCTTCGCACCCGCTACTTCCGCCGCTACGCTGGGTCTGGCCCTGGTGCTGGCGGGCTGTGCCGACATGGGGAACATCCATCCCGAGTCGCACACCCTGCCCGCCAACACGCTCAAGCCCGGCAGCGCGATCCACGCCGCCAAGCCGATGGCTTGGCCGACCGAAGCGTGGTGGGAAGCGCTGGGCGACGCGCAACTGAATCGCCTGGTGGAAGCCGCGATTGCAGACAGCCCTTCGCTGAAAGTCGCTCAGGCGCGCGTGCGCCAGGCGCAAGCCGTTGCAGGTATCGCTAAATCGGCCACCTTGCCGCGCGTGGATGCCAGTGCGTCGTCGGACCGCCAGCGCTTTTCTGCGCGCGGTACTGCACCACCGCCGCTGGCTGATAACTGGGCATGGCTGAACACCGCCACCGTGACCGGGTCCTACGACCTCGATCTGTGGGGCCGCGATCACGATCTGCTGGCCGCCGCGCTGGACGATACCCAGGTTGCGTCGGCTGAAGCGCAGGCAGCGCGGCTGGCGTTGGAAACGAATATCGCCCATAGCTACATCCAGCTGTGGTACGCGTATGAATTGCTGGACAGCGTGCACGACAGCCTGTCCCAGCGCGAGCGTATTCTCGACATCACCAAGCGCCGCCACGCCGCAGGCCTGGCCAGTGCGATCGACGTTACGACTGTAGAGACAACGCTGCCGGCAGGACGGCGCGAAGCGGAGCAACTGGAAGAGACGATTGCTCTGCTACGCAACCAGCTGGCAGCCCTGATCGGCAAAGGTCCGGGTGACGGAGAGACGATCACCCGGCCCAAGCTGACCCTGCATGGCAATGTGGGCCTGCCCAGCACACTCCCCGCCGAGCTGATCGGCCGCCGCCCCGACCTCGCCGCCCAGCGCTGGCGCGTCGAAGCGGCGGGCCACGACATCGAAGCGGCGAAGGCAGCGTTCTACCCGAACATCAATATCGTGGCGTTCGCAGGCTTGCAGTCGTTTGGCTTCAGCAAATTCCTCAACGCCAGTTCCAGCGTGCGTGGCATTACGCCCGCGCTGAGCTTGCCGATTTTTGACGGTGGGCGATTGCGCGGCCAATTGGGAGCGCAAACATCGAATTACGATGCCGCCGTCGAGCAGTACAACGCGACTTTGATCCGCGCACTGTTGGAAGTTGCCAACACTGTGACGCAGATGCAATCTAATGAAACGCAGCGCCAACTGGCCGATCAAGCACTGGCCACGGCACGCAATGCGCACAGCCTCGCGGATCGATCTTTCCGCGCAGGTATAACCGATTCGCTGACTGTGCTGTCTGCGCGACTCACTTTATTGAACGAAGAAGAGCAGGCGGCAAAGGTCGAAATGCAGCGTCTGGACAACTACGCGAGCCTGATGTCGGCGCTCGGAGG
>NZ_JBFRDW010000077.1:0-13716 GCF_052113985.1 Pseudoduganella sp. RAF53_2
GGCCCACAGCGCCCAGCATCCTGCTAATCTGAATGCTGGCAGGCCCCAGCAGCACCAGCAGCAGCGCAGGGAAGATGCAGAAGATCAGCGGGAACATCAGCTTGACGGCCACCTTGGCCGCTGCCTCCTGCGCCATCATGCTGCGCTTCTGCCGCAGGTTTTCCGAATGTACCCGCAGCGAGTCGCCGATGCTGGTGCCGAAGCGCTCCGATTGCACCAGCATCGCCACCAGGGCATCCATGTCTTCCACGCCCGTGCGCAGAGCCAGATTGCGCAGGGCGCGCTCCTTGCTGAAGCCCGCGCGCATCTCCATCAGCACCAGTTGCAGCTCCTGCCCCAGCACCACGCTCTTGATGATGATTTCAGCGGATACCTTGGAGAGCGCGCGCTCCATGCTCAGGCCAGCCTCCACGCAGACCGTCAGCAAATCCAGCGCGTCCGGGATATTCTCGAAGATCTCGCGCCGGCGCCGGTCCACCGCGCGCGACAGCATGCCGTTGGGCAGGTAATAGCCCAGCGCCGCAGCACCCAGCAAGGGCGCCAGAAAATACTGGCGCAAGATCAGCGAACCGGAACCGGCCAGCAGAATCGCCATCAAGGCAGGCAGCAGGAGTGCCAGCACGGTCTTGGYAGCGAAGTACAGCGTCGGCGCCGAGGCATTGCGCCAGCCGGCATTGATGAAGCGCATGCGCAGCGCGGAACGCTCCCACCCTTCCTCCGGCAGCGAGAGAYGGGTGAACGGCTCCGCTACGCGTGCAACGCGCTCGATCCACAGACCGCCCCCCTCGTCCGGCCGCGCCGCGTTCGGCGCGTGTRCGTGCCCGCGCAAGCGCTCGCGCAAGGATTGTGACGCAAAAAGCAGCGTGGCAGCCAGCACCAGGCCTGCCACCACCAGAAAGACGATCAACAGAAACAGGAATTCGCCGCCGCTCATAGCTTGATCCTCACCAGGCTGCGCATCCACAGAACGCCCACAGCGACGGCCCCCACCGCATACCACAGCAGCTTGACGCCAGCCGGGTCATTCCACAGCACGGCGACATAAGCTGGATTCGTGATCGACATGATGCCCAGCACACCGACCGGCAGTGCCGACAGCACCCAGGCTGACAAGCGTCCTTCCGCCGACTGCACACGCACCTGGCCCAGCAGCTTGAGGCGAGCGCGCGTCATGCGGCTGACGTTGTCCAGCAGCTCCGCCAGATTGCCGCCCGACTCGCGCTGAATCAGCACTGCGATCACCAGATAGCGCAAATCCGTCAGCGGCACGCGCGCCGCCAGATTGTGCAGCGCCTCGTTCATCGACACGCCGAAATTGATTTCCTCATACGTGGCGCGGAACTCGCCACCCAGCGGCTCCGGCATTTCCTCGCCAGCCATCTGCAGCACATTGGCGAAGGAATGACCCGCCCGCAGCGCACGCGCCAGAAAGTCCGCCAGATCAGGCAACTGCTGCTCGACCTTGCGCATGCGCCGCCGGCGCGCCTGCATCAGCACCGCGACCGGCGCCCATGCGCCGGACAGCATCACGATGCCGGCCGGGATGGCGTGCAGGTCGAGCACGCGCGGCAGCAGCATCGACATCATCACCGCCAGCGCAGAGCAGCCCAGAAAGCGGCCCACTTGCCAGCGCAACCCGGACTGCAGCAGCAGACGGTCCAGCACAGCCACGCGCGGCACACGATGCAGCAAGGATTCCAGCCAGGGCGCATCAGCGTAGCGCCGCTGCTTCAGGATGGTGATGTTGTCGCCGCCGCTCTCGCTGCGGCCGGCCATCAACCGCAACCGCTTCGCGATACGGCGCGCGCCACTGCCGTGGTTACTGCTCCACCACAGCCAGGCGCCTTCCACCATGAAGATCACAGCGGCAAACAGCAGGACGGAAAACGCGGGCAGCAGATAGTCCATGCCGCCTCCTCATTCGAATACGCGGCCCGGATCGAACACGCTATCCGGCACCGGTACGCCGAAGGCGCGCAAGCGGTCGGCAAAGCGTGGCCGCACGCCGGTTGCGTAAAACTGCCCCAGCACCTTGCCGTTACCATCCACGCCCGTCTGCTCGAAATGGAAGATTTCATGCATGGCAGCCGTCTCGCCTTCCATGCCCGTAATTTCCTGCATGCTCACCAGTTTGCGCGTACCATCCGCAAGCCGCGAGAGCTGCATCACCACCGTGATGGCCGATACAATCTGCTGGCGCGCGGCGCGGGCGCTGAGATTGGCGCCCGCCATGCCCACCATATTTTCCAGCCGCGACAAGGCATCGCGCGGCGAGTTCGCGTGAATCGTGGCCAGCGAACCTTCGTGTCCCGTGTTCATCGCCTGCAGCATATCGATCGCCTCCGCACCGCGTACCTCGCCGAGGATGATGCGGTCGGGCCGCATGCGCAGGGCGTTGCGCACCAGTGCGCGCTGCGTCACTTCACCCTTGCCTTCGATATTCGGCGGACGCGTTTCCAGCCGCACCACGTGGGGCTGCCGCAGCTGCAGTTCCGCCGCATCCTCAATGGTCACAATGCGTTCTGTAGCGGGAATGAAGCCGGACAGCACATTCAGCAGCGTGGTCTTGCCGCTGCCGGTGCCGCCGGAAATCAGAATATTCAATCGTGCCTGGCCCAGTGCCCGAAGCACCTCCACCATGGGCGGCGTCAGGCTCTTGAAGTCGATCAGCTTGTCGATGGTCAGTGGCAGCGTGGCAAAGCGCCGCACCGATAGAATAGGACCATCCACTGCCAGCGGTGGAATGATGGCGTTCACGCGCGAGCCGTCCGGCAGGCGCGCGTCGACCATCGGGCTCGATTCATCCACACGGCGGCCCACGCGCGAGACGATTTTCTCGATGATCTTCATCAGGTGGGCATTGTCGTGGAAGGTGATGCCGGTCAGCTCCAGGCGGCCATTGCGCTCCACGTAGACTTGCGCATGGGTGTTGACCAGAATGTCCGATACGCCGGGATCGGCCAGCAGCGGCTCCAGCGGACCAAAGCCCAGCATCTCATGCTGTATGTCCAGCACTAGCTGGTGGCGTTCCGACTGGTTCAGCACAATGCGCTCGTCTTCGATGATGCGCTGGACCAGCAAGGCCAGCTCGTGCCGGAACTGCTCCGGCGTCAGACGCTTCAGGCGTTCCAGATCGATGCGATCCAGGATCATCTGGTGCATGGACTTCTTCAGATCCTGGTAAGCCGTGGCGACCAGCCCAGGCAAACTGGCGACGCCGCTGTCCTGCTCCACGGCGGCCAGACGATCACGCAGGCTCATTGCTGCCTCCCTTGAACAGACGATCGAACAAACCCTTGCTTTCCGGCGTGCGGCGCTGCGTCACCACTTCCACCAGCTCGGCCAGGCTGCGTGCCAAGGCACTGTTGCGCGCCAGCTGCAGGAGCGGCACGCCCTGGTTTACCGAATCGGTGGCGTTCAGATAGTCGTTCGGCACCGTGTGCATCACGTCGACGCCCAGCGCATGCTCCAGATCAGACAGGCGCAACTTGCCGCCCTTCTCGTAGCGGTTGACGATCAGGCGCGTGCGCTCGTACGGATAACCGAGGGAGCGGAAGATATCCAGCAGACGGCGGCCATCGCGGATATCGGGCAAGGCCAGTTGCAGCACCGGGAAGATCACGTCGGACTTGTCCAGCGCACGCAGGGACAGCGCATCGATCTGGCGGCCCACGTCCAGCAGGATGTAATCGAAATGCTGGCGTGCCACGCGCAGGATGGTATCGATGTGATCGGGCTTCGGCTCCACATTGTGATCGTCCGCCGCCGCCAGCACGCCAAAGTTGTGCGACACATGGACCAGCGAAGACTCAAGGAACGCGCCGTCCAGCCGGGCAATCTGGCTGCACACGCCGGACAGCGTCATGCCGGGCTTCTGGTCCGACACATACAGCACCGCATCGCCAAACTGGCCGTGCAAGTCGATCAGCAGCACCTTCTTCTCGGCCAGCGCCGCCAGTGCGTAAGCAAAGTTCGAGGCAAGAAAGGTCGCGCCACAACCGCCTTTGCAGGAGATGAAGGACAGCGCCTTCCCATCGCGCATCTGTGTCAGCCCGCGCTCGATCTCGATGCGATCCATGGCTTCGTGAAAGGCGCGGTGCACCAGTGGCAGCTGCAGCACTTCACGCATGCCGGCACGCATGGCACGGATCAGCAAATCATGCTGGGGCGCGCGCGTCAGCAGAATGAAGGACGCTTGCGGATAATGCAGTGCCAGCCGTTCCACCAGCTCGGCTTCGCAGGGCTCCACTTCGCTGGCATCAAACACCACCAGCTCCGGCGCCTCGGGCAGCACGCGCTCCACCGCGTCGCGCAAGCCATTACGCGCAACGACGAACTGCACCGAAGGCAGACGAGCCGCCCCCTGGGCCGCCAGCTCCGCATGCAATTGACCGTCTTTGCCGATCATCAGGGCTTTCATAGGCTTTCCTCCGGGGGCTAACGCAGTTCAGGGACACATGGCCTGGCCTGGCCGGAATCCCAGTGACTCGGCACGCAGCACCGTGGTGGCCGGCGGCAGCGACGCGGGCACGGGAACCAGCGGCATCATGGCTTGGTAGGGAATGGGAGAACAGCTGCTGTCGCCGCAAACGCTGACACGTATCAGGCGGATACAGTCCGCGCTGTGCGGATCGATGGCGCAGTTGAGCACATTGCGGGCCGGGCAGCCGGGCAGCACGGCAATCGGCGCCATCGCGCCACTGGCGCTGAGCGACAGATATTCGACGCGCACGCTGTCCTGCGTCAGCGCGGGCGCCAGTGGCAGCGCGCCGTCGCTGTCGCGGAAGATGGCGCGACGGCGCAATGCCTGCATGGCTGCGACGTCGGAAAAGTTGGTGACCGCAGCGGCCCGCGCCGCACGCCGCGTGACTTCCTGCTGCGAATTCCACAGATACATCATGCGTGCATACTCGATCACCGCGAACATCGTGGCCATAAAGAAGAGAAAGGCCAGCATGAATTCCACGCCTACCGATCCGCGCTGTTCATCGGTATGCATAGGGCAGCCTCGCCTGGTATTGCAGTGTGCTTTGGCCGGACAGGTCGGCAAAGCCGCCAACGCCCATGAAAATGGGGTCCGAGAAGAACAGGGTGATGTGGGTGTCGACGAGGGCCGGCAGCGTCGAATAGGTGTGCTGCGAGCAAGGATTGTTCTGGCAAACGAAAATAACTGTCTGCGGCTGGTTGTCGAGATGCGCGCCCGTGACCGCATCGCTGACGATCCTGCCGGCAACATCCAGCACCACCGCCTGACGTGCCGCGTCGGTCATGTCTTCCGGCGGCACCGAAGCGAGGTAGCGGCCGGAGTTCTGGGCAGCTTGTTGCAGCACGATGCTGTGCAGCGTCATACGCGCGAAATACAGCATGGTCGGCAGCAGGAAAAAACAGGGCAGTATCAGCAGCGCCACTTCAATGGCCACGACGCCGCGCTGTACGAGGACAGGCCGCTTCATCGAATCAGCTCCACTTCCGCCGACAGTTGCGGCTCACCGGCAGCGGCAGTGGTGAGCACACCCGCATATTCCGCGCTGAGTACAGTGGACGTAGCGGGCGCGGTCATCAGAAAACGCGCTACCGCCAGTACGGACGCCGTGACGTACTGGCCCGCCGCCACGGGGCAGGACAGCAAGGGAACGTACAGCACGCGGCGTCCGCTGCGGCCGGGGCGCGAAGGAGCAGTGGTATAGGCGGCGTTCTTGTAAGGCGCAGGGCTGGACGGCCAAGCGCCCGGCGCCATGGCGGGCGCCGAAGGGTAAAGGATCTGCCAGTTGACGGTGCCGAAATTGCTGCCGGTGCTGCGGCGCGCGGGTCCGTATGCCCACAGCACACCGTACAGGCCCGACGCCACTGGCGGCAGCACCGGTGCGGGATCGGCAATCGTGCGCAGTGGCTGGCCCGCTGCCGGCGCTGTCGCCTGCGCCGTCTGCAGGGCCGCGGCGTTATTCATCCAGGTTGCCGCTGCGGCGCTGAAGGAGCGGATATTGCTGTCCGGCGGCGCCGCTTCGGGATTGCAGGCAGGCGCGCCGCCATAGCTGTCGAAGCGGGAATTCAGCTGCTGCCACAAATTGAATCCGGCCGGCCGGCGCAAATTGAGCGGAGCGCCGGCCAGGGTGGCGTAGGCCAGCGTGCCATTGCAGATGAACGGCGCCAGCTGGCTGTCGCTCAGATTAGCCTGCAGCGATGGCGTACCAGGTGGCGCGATGGGATCGATATAGAAATACTCGCCCGATGTGGCGCCCGCAGCGGGATTCAGGTTCAGTAGGTTGTAGCCGACGCCGTAGCGGAAGCCATATTCGACCAGCTCCTGCGCAGCGCCACCGTTGGCGCGCGTGGCGCTGGCTGTGCTGCTCATGGCGCAAATTGCAAAGGGCAGGACATTCATGGCGTGCGGCCCCGCCACTGCTGTCCCCGCGAGGTTGACCGGATCGTTGCCGGAGCCCAGAACACCCATCAGCAGTGGCCGCACGCTGTTCAGATCGCCGAATGCATTGGTGTTCACGCGGGCGTAGCGCAAATTGGCTGGTGTTGCTTTGGCCGCATCTATACTGAGCCAGGCGTTGTCAGGGGCATCGGGATCGGCGCTGAACGTCAGGGCAGTGTCGCTCCACTCGAGCGAGTTGCCTTGCCCTATGAACTGGTTAGAGCCGACGTTCACTGACTCAATGCGCGCCGAGTTCACGCCAGCCGTGGTGCCGTTTAGTTGGAAGGCTGCCGCCAGCGCAACGGAATCGGCCGCGTTCTGCAGCTGCGATTTGCGGAAGTACATCATGCCGAGATCGATCGCCAGGCCGCAGAAGCCGACCATCACCGCCAGCATCAACGCGAAAGTGACAGCGGCCGAGCCGCGCTGACGGAAGCACATCATCTTCATTTCCCTGGCACGATGGGCGCCGCTTCGTGCGGTGCGTCGCTGAAGGATTTCTCATAACGCTGCTGGGCCGCGGCAGCGCTGCGGCCATCCATGCCGCTGACGGGTTGACGCGAGCGGCTGCTATCCGGATCGAGAATCTGCATGGCCAGCGCGCGGCGCGTGGCTTCGCCGTGCACAAACGGTGTTGGCGGCGGCAGCGCGGCAGCGCAGCCGCACAGCAGCGCCAGCATCAGGACGTGATGTGCTCTCATGGTTGGCCTCCATCGGTGGGCAACGGGTAGTCTCCGGTCAGCGGCTTGACCAGATAGGCCGTCACCACGAACAGCAGCTCGCTGCGATCGTTCTGAAAATCTCTGCTGCGAAACAGGGCGCCGAGGACAGGCACTTCGCCCAGCAAAGGCAAGGTGCTCGCGTTGTTGACCTGGCTGTTGCGAATTAATCCACCGATCGCGAAGCTTTGGCCATCGCGCAGCTGCACGGTGGTGCTGGCGCGGCGCGTCGTAATCAGGGGCAGCAGCACCCGGCCTGAAAAGCCCGTCGTGCTGATGCCCACGCCGTCGCGCGACAGTTCAGATACTTCGGGCGCCACCCGCAGATTGATCAGGCCTCCCGTCAACACGGTGGGCGTGAAGCGCAGGCCGATACCGAATTCCTTTTCTTCCAGCGTGATTTTGTTGTTGTCCTGCCCCACCGGCACCAGGATCTTGCCGCCCGCAAGGAAACTGCCCTCCTGGCCACTGATCGCAATGACCGTCGGCTCGGCCAGCACGCGTACCAGGCCGTCCTGCTTTTCCGCGTCCAGGCGCAGCGAATTGCCATTGCTCTTAGCGAGATTCAGCATGCTGCGCATATTCCCGCTGACGAAGTTGGACAGCAGCCGCGCGGTCCAGCTGCCGGTACTGAAGTGCAGATCGACGCCGCCCTCCAGGCGGTCCAGCAGGGTCTTGGATACTTCGGCGATCTTCACTTCCAGCATGACTTGCTGCGGCGCGCGCACAGACAGCATGTTGATCACACGCGCGGCAGGTGCCGGGGCGACAGCCGCAGCAGGCGCCGTCCCAGGTGCAGCTTCACGCGCCGCCTGCATGGGGCGCAGCGGCTGCCGCACGTAAGCCGTGGCCAGGTCCAGCGCCTGTTGCAGCGTTGGACCATCCGACACGGAACCGCTCAGCACCAGCGCATCGGCAGCCGCACTGACGCGGATGTCCTTCTCTTCCGGGAGGAGGCTGGCGTAAGTGCCCTGTAGCGCGGCCGGGTCCATGGCGACGGCAATATCCACCACATTGCATATGCCGCTCCGGCCCTGCACGATCAGGTTGGTG
Organism: Pseudoduganella sp. RAF53_2; assembly: GCF_052113985.1. Lineage (NCBI taxonomy): Bacteria > Pseudomonadati > Pseudomonadota > Betaproteobacteria > Burkholderiales > Oxalobacteraceae > Pseudoduganella > Pseudoduganella sp. RAF53_2. Next base: position 8,194 of record NZ_JBFRDW010000077.1, read on the forward strand.
CTGCCCACATCCACCCCCAGCAGGTACAGCGTGTCGGGCGCCACCAGCAAGGACTGCAGCACGGCCGGGTTGCCGATGGCGCGTGCGGCAACAGGCTCCTGCATGCGCATCATGGTGGACTTGCCTAAATGGAGTGCGAGATGCGCCGGTGCCGCCGCCTCGCCGTTGCAGCGCAGGCCTTCGCCGCTATGCGCTGCCGGGGCTGTGCCTGCCGCGGTAAATGCGTGTGCGCAGGCGAGCGCCGTCGCAAGGGCAAGGGCCGGGATGGCGTTCATGGTGGCTCCTCACAGGCATTCCTGGCTGCTGTGGGTGCCATTGATCACGGCGACGCAATGCGCCGCATGCGTAGCGGTGCCATGCTTCGGCGGCGCGGTGACATCGGCGGCCAGCGCCACAGGCGCGGCAGCGGCGGCTTCGGCGCGCGCCAGCAGCATATGCTTGGTGGCGCCAGCCGTGACGCCCGGCTGAGGATCGACCTGGTTGCGCAGCACCAGCGACAAGGTCCCCACGCTGCGCGCCAGATCCAGACGCTCGGCCTGTTCCGGCGTCACCTCCAGCGTGACCGCATTCACCACGCGCGGCTTGGTGTCGTCACGTGAGACTTCCTGCGCGACGGCAAGCACCAGAATCCGCTCCAGCACGATCTTGGAGATGGCCGACTCCTTGCCTTGTGCTTCGCCATCGGCCTGGGTATTGACCAGGATATCGACGAAATTGCCAGGCAGCGCAAACCCCGCGACACCCACCACATCGTTGACGCGCACCGTGATCGCGCGGCGGCCTTCCGTAATCAGGGCAGACAGGCCGCCCAGCGTACCGGCCGGCGCCAGCTTGGCCTCGGTCAGCGGTTCGCCACGCTGCACACTGGCTTTCAGCACGCGGCCATTGAGCTGCTGCGGATCGCGCAGCACGCCCGCCGGCAGGCTGGCGGATGGCCAGTCTGCCAGTTTCACCATGTCCGGCGCGATGCGCTGGCCCAGGTTCACGTCCGCCGCCGCGACCACGATGCGCGCCGCACCGGGCGTTTGCCGCAGCAGCCAGCGCGAAGCCAGCACCACGGCGGCCAGGCCAAGCACAATGGCCAGGCCCATCATCGCGAAGGCGCGCCGGTTTTTCATGCGATGCTCTCGTATAAAGCGGGGACTTCGGAACGTGCCGGCGCGCAGCCGGCGAAGATGCTGGACCAGGCCTGATCCAGCGTGGCTGCGGACAAACGCGGCGCCTGTCCCGCAAAGCCCGCGAAATCCGCCACGCGGCTGACAATTTCACGCGGCAGGCTGGCCAGCAGCGGCTGGGCGCTGCCTGCATGCAGCTCATTCATCAGATAATTCAGCGCCGCTTCGTCCAGCTCCACATTCAGCGCGCGGCACTGCTGGCGGCACAGGGCGCGGTAATTCGCCTCGCTCAAGGCCGGCACGCGCACCTTGTAGCCGATGCGGCGCAGCGAGGCGGCATCCAGCAATGTGGCCGGCTCGAAGTTGGTGGCGCACACCAGCATGGCCCGGAACGGCACGGTGAATTTGAAGCCGCCTTGCAGCGCCAGCTGGTCCATGCCCACGTCCAATGGCTGAATGAAGCGATTCAGCAGGGCCGATGCGGGCACACGCTGACGCCCCAGATCGTCCAAGATGAACAGACCGTTGTTGGCCTTGAAGTGAGGCGGCGCCTGGTAGCAGCCGCTGTGGGCGTCGTAGCGCAGCTCCAGCATGTCTGCGCTGAGCTCCGCGCCAAGATGCACGATGGGACGCTGGCAAAGAATCCAGCGCAGATCGGCGCTCCGTTGCGGCGGTGTGCGGCCCGGCATGATGGGTGGCGGCTGGTGAATGGTGGCGTCGAATACCTGGATGATTTCCTGCCCCACCGCGATGGCATAAGGCAGCGCCACCGTGCCTTGCAGCAGGCGTCCCAGCTTGCGCGCCAGGGTGCTCTTACCGCTGCCCGGAACGCCGTACAGCAGCAGCGAACGCGCCGAGTACATGGCAGCGCCAGCCAGTTCATGTACTCGGGTGTCGAGGTAGTCGTCGGCGAACACGGCCGCCACTTCTTCCGCGCTCACGTCCGGCAGCGCTGCGGCCTGGCGCATCACCAGGCTGCGGTAGGCATCCAGCGGTACTGGCGCCGGACCCGCATACGGGCGGCGCTCCAGCCAGTCGGCGGCGCATTCGCGGCCGCGGCCCGTCAGCTGGTACTTCACATCGATATCGGATTCGCCGCGCCAGGCCACTTCCGCCAGCTGCTCGGCARCCAGGAAATCCATCACCTCGCGCAGCACATTGATCGACAGCCGCAACCGGGTGGTGAGCACGGGAAGATGGGTCTTGCCTATCTGATAGAGCGATTTGGTTGCCAGCTCCGCCAGCATTTGCAGCTCCAGGCCGGTATCGCGCACGGTGCGCGGCGGCGGCGCCAGCAGCGGCGGCTGTTCCAGGGATGCCTGCAGGATGTCTTCGGTGTCGATCATGCCGTTTCTCCTTGTGAGGAACCGATGATAGCGAGGGGTTTCCATGCGGATATTGATCTGCAACAAGGCCGACTACAGCGTTGCGGCGACGGCACAGGCGGTGCCCAGCGCGATCGCCAGGGCGTAGGGCAGGCCCGCCACGGGACGTTTTTGCCAGCGCGCAGCGAGCAGCATCAGCAGCGCCATGCCGCCGCCGGCCAGGGCGGTGAGCACGGCAATGACGCAGGCGCCCACCGGGCCGGCGAAGGCGCCCACCATGGCCATCAGCTTGATGTCGCCGGCGGCCATGCCACGCAACAGATAAAAGGGAAGAAAGATGGCCCCGCCAGCGAGCGCGCCTGCCAGTCCCAGGCGCAGCAGCGCCAGCGGGCCACCAGCTACGAAGTGCAATAACAGCGCAGCGGCGAGGCCAGCGCCCACCAGCAAGTTCGGCACGCGGCGACTGGCGATGTCGCAGGCGGCGGCCAGGCCAACCAGGAAAAGCAGCAGAACTTGCGAAACAGTCGGCATGGCTACCGCCATCGGCCACGGTCAGCTGGTCAGCGCTGTCTTGACGGCGGTGAATACCGTGTTCAGGCCGTCGCTGACTTTTGTTGCTCCTGCGGTAACTGCCAAGGCAATGGTCGCCGCCATCAGGCCATACTCGATAGCGGTCAGCCCGCGCTGGTCCTGGCCGAAACGCCGGATTGCTGCGATTAGTGCTTTCATGATCGACTCCTTAGAAAAGAACGCCTCTGGCGCCTGCGTTGCGCACCATTGCCTCAACTATAGGAGTTGTGCCTTTTGGCAAGTTGACACAAAACAAGGTTTCCGCACAGAATTTTCCCTGCACGTCCGGATGTTCTATGTCAAACTGGGGCTGTCGCATCCGCGCTAGATTTGGCGACATCAAACGTGGCGTTTTGCATGAAAACACGCAAAGACAATTGCCCTTAATGCAAAAAGACATTATGCTGGTCAGCTGTCTTTTGGAAAGGCCTCGTGCTTGGTGTCACTGTGAGCCTTGAAAATCGGAAACATTAAGCGCAAATGGATTCCCTTCTGAAACATATGGTGGACATGACCGGCCACCGGGATCACACGATGCTCGACATCTCTGTGATTTCGGCGGTTCAGGAACTGGCCTCCGCTACACGTACCCGGGTGCTAAGCCTGGTGAACGTGCGCGGCCAAATGTTTGTGCGTCCACGCGCCATCATCGTGCGCGGCCAGCCGGCCCGCATGGAAGAAATCATCGATCCCGCCAACCCTGGCGAACCGATCGCGAGCTACCCTGCCCTTGCCCGCTGCATCGCCAGCCATGAGTCCAGCGCGGACTATATGAATGCGGGCGGCGAGCACACCCTGTGGCTGCCGATCTGGATGGGCGACAAGGCCGATACTTGTCTGGAAATTATCAATCCGACGCCCTACACCAGCGATACCATTCACATCATTGGCGGCATCGTCAGCGTCTACCGTAATTTCCAGAACCTGCTGGACTACAGCGAGCGCGACTCCCTGACCGGCCTGCTGAACCGCAAGACCTTCGACGACCAGCTTTCCAAGATGCTGCAGGCCAGCTCCGCCGAGCAGGACGCTTTGTCCGTGCCGCCGGATGGCCTGGAGCGCCGCCAGCACAACGAAGAAGAGAAACAGTGGCTGGCCGTGGTCGACGTCGACCATTTCAAGGCCGTCAACGACAAATTCGGCCACCTGTACGGCGATGAGGTGCTGATCCTGATCGCCAACCTGCTGCAATCCTCCTTCCGCGCCCAGGACCGCGTGTTCCGTTTCGGCGGCGAGGAATTCGTGGTGCTGCTGCGTTCTTCCAACCTGGAAAATGCGAAAAAGATCATCGAGCGCTTCCGCAAGAACGTGGAAGAGCATGATTTCCCTCAGGTGGGAAGGGTGACGGTGAGTGTGGGCTTTGTCAGCATCAGCGCGTACGAAGCGCCGGTGATCATTCTGGGCCGTGCCGACCAGGCGCTGTACTACGCCAAAAGCCACGGCCGCAACATGGCCTGCCACTACGATGAGCTGGTCAGCAGCGGCAGCCTGCAGACAGTCGAATCAAACGATACGGCTGAATTCTTCTAAGCCAGCGTCATAAAACGCATCGGATCGACGTTCCACTTGGACGCCGACTCATGGCCCACAATCTTGTCCCCACCGCCGAAACCCAGTCCGCGCGACAGATCGATCGTTTCCGGCTTGATGTAGACATTGGTCTTGGTGCTGAAGAACACGTTTACTTTCGGCGCCAGCAGATTGGTTTCGTGCGGCTCGACCACCACGCCCAGGCGTCCCGATTCCAGCAGCACCAGGGTGCCGACCGGGTAGATGCCCACGCAGCGCATGAATTCCTGCACCAGCGTCTGATTGAAATGATGCTTGCTCCACTCGTAGATCTTGCGCAGCGCGGCCGCGGCAGGAATGCCCTTGTGGTAGACGCGGTCGGCCGTCAGGGCGTCGTAGACGTCCACGATGGCGGCCATCTGGGCCAGCTCGCTGATTTCGTCGCCGGCCTGCTTGTCCGGATAGCCCGTACCGTCGCGGCGCTCGTGGTGGTGGCGCGTGATGTCGAGGGCGATGGCCGGCACGTCCGGCGACTGGCGCAGGATGTTCCAGCCGTCTTCCGGGTGTTTCTTGATGATGGCGAATTCTTCGTCGGTCAGCGGGCCGGGCTTGTTCAGGATCGCATCCGGCACCATGGCCTTACCGGTGTCGTGCAGCAGGCCGCCGATGCCGGCTTCGCGGATGATGTCCTCATCCATATTGCGGGCGTTGCAGAATGCCACCAGCAGCGCGCACACACTGACGGAGTGCAGGAAGGTATAGTCATCCTTGCCCTTGATGCGCAGCAGGCCCAGCAAAGCACCCGGATTACGCAGGATGGACTCGGTAATATTCTGCACCACCGGCTGCACCGCGCCGATTTCAATGGCTTTGCCGAGACGGGCATCTGCCATCACATTGCGCACCACGCCTGCGGCCTGGTGACGGATCTGGGCCGCGCGCTTGAGCTCTTCGCCCAGCGAAGTCTTGATAATCTTCGATGGCTGCTTGGCCAGTTCTTCCAG
>NZ_JBFRDW010000078.1:0-13713 GCF_052113985.1 Pseudoduganella sp. RAF53_2
GTCTCAGTTGTACGCAAAGCCCGGCATTGCAGGTACGGTGGACTTCCACCACATCAAGCACCACTATTACGAAAGCCATCGCCAGCTTAATCCCTATGGCATTGTGCCGGCAGGTCCCTTGTCATTGTTAGGTGCCGCACGGTGAAGCAGAACTGATCGGCCTATCGTAATCCATGCCACTTTCACCTGAACCAGAAATGAAGGGATACGACATGGAAAACCAATTCGGAAAGAGCGATACCAACGTCTCTACCATCGGCAAAGATACCCGCGCCGACATGCACAGCGCCATCGATAAAGCACACGACAAAGTGCCCGCAGCCGCAGACCGCCTGGCGGCACAGGCTCATACGGGTGTCGACAAGATGGCTGACTCCATCAACGACATGGGCGAAAAGCTCGACCAGAAACGCGAAAGCCTGACCGTGGCTTACAAGCGCTTCRCCGAGTCGGGGCGCACCTATGTGCGCAAGAGCCCAGCCACTTCGGTATTGGTGGCGCTGGCCGCCGGTTATGCAGTGTCCAAACTGTTCGGCACCCGCAAGTATTGAGCCATGACCAAGCCTAAACAGGACCCGTCGGCCACCGACGGGGCAGGCTCGGTATTGAGCACCATCGCAGCACCTTCCAACGCAGCGCCTCCCGGCCGGACCGGCAGCCCCGACCCGGCCACGGAGGTGTTGCGCGAGAAGGTTGTCGGCGGCATCGATCTCGCCGCACAGATTCCAGACAATGCTACCAAGGCTTCGGAATACGGCGATGCCGCGCGCACACCGGTGCCGGGCCAGTCCGCCAAACCCGGAACGCCGCTGGCTACGGCCAGCAGCGCCAGTGAAGGCAATGCCTCCGCCAAGCTTGGCAATGGCCAGCCGCCGCAGGGCGAAAATCCCGGCAATGGTCCGCTGGACCGCGTGCGCACCGATTCCGGTGGCCGTGGAATGACCACCAATCAAGGCGTGCCGGTTGCGGACAACCAGAATTCGCTCAAGGCTGGGCTGCGTGGTCCGACCCTGATGGAAGACTTCATCCTGCGCGAGAAGATCACCCATTTCGACCATGAGCGCATTCCCGAGCGGGTGGTGCACGCGCGCGGCTCGGCCGCCCATGGCTACTTCGAGAGCTATAAGGACCTGAGCGACATCACGCGCGCGGCGCCGTTTGCGGCGGCAGGCAAGCGCACGCCGGTCTTTGTGCGTTTCTCCACCGTCGCGGGCGAGCGCGGGTCCACCGACACGGCGCGCGATATCCGCGGCTTCGCCGTCAAGTTCTACACGGACGAGGGCAACTGGGATCTGGTCGGCAATAACATTCCGGTCTTCTTCATCCAGGATGCGATGAAGTTCCCGGACCTGATCCACTCCGTCAAGCCGGAGCCGAATAACGGCATTCCGCAGGCGGCCAGCGCCCACGACACCTTCTGGGATTTCGTCTCGCTGACGCCGGAATCGATGCACGTGCTGATGTGGGTGATGTCCGACCGTGCCATCCCGCGCAGCCTGCGCATGATGCAGGGCTTTGGCGTGCACACCTTCCGCATGGTGAACCTGGCGGGCAATTCGGTGTTCGTCAAATTCCACTGGTCGCCGCTGCAAGGCACGCATTCGCTGGCCTGGGATGAAGCGGTACGCATCAGCGGCGCCGATTCCGATTTCCATCGCCGCGATCTGTGGGAAGCCATCGAGGCGGGCGACTATCCGGAATGGGAGCTGGCGCTGCAGGTCTTCACCGAAGAACAGGCTGCGCAATTCCCCTTCGACGTGCTGGACCCGACCAAGATCGTGCCGGAAGAACTGGTGCCGCTGCAGCCGGTGGGCCGCATGGTCCTGAACCGCAATCCGGACAATTTCTTTGCCGAGACGGAGCAGGTGGCGTTCTGCGCCGCCCACATCGTTCCGGGACTGGACTTCACCAACGATCCGCTGCTGCACGGCCGCATCCATTCGTATATCGATACGCAGATCAGCCGCCTGGGCGGGCCGAATTTCCACGAGATTCCGATCAATGCGCCGGTCGCCCAGGTGCACAATAACCAGCGCGACGGCATGCATCGCCAGGCCATCCATCGTGGCCGGGCATCGTACGAGCCGAATTCGCTGGGCGGTGGTTGTCCGTTCCAGACCGGGCGCATGGGCTTTACCACCTTCCCGGAGCACATCCAGGAAGACAAGGTGCGCGGCAAGGCCGAACTGTTTGCCGACCACTATTCGCAGGCCCGCCTGTTCTGGCGCAGCCAGACGCCGGTGGAGCAGGCGCATATCGTAGGCGGCTTCCGTTTCGAACTGACGCGGGTGCAGACGCCGATGGTGCGCAAGCGCATGCTGGCGATGCTGGCCAACGTCGATCCGATTCTCTCCGCTGGCGTGGCGGGCGGCCTGGGCATGGAAGTGCCCGATCCGCTGCCGATGGCGTTCACCGGCACGCTGCCGGAGTACGAACCCTCGCCTGCGCTGTCCCTGTTGTCGCGGCCCGGCGAACGCGGCATCCGCTCGCGGCGCGTGGCAATCCTGGTGGCCGATGGCTGCGATGAGGGCATCGTCCGTACCATCTATGAGGCTTTGCTGAGCGATGGCGCGGTGCCGCGCCTGATCGGTGCGAATATGGGCATGGTGAAGGGCGCGGGCGGCGGCACGCTGGATGTCGAAGTCTCGCTGGAGGCCACGCCTGCCGTGCTGTATGACGCGGTGGTGGTTCCGGCCGGTGCGGCGGCGGCGGTTTCGCTGGCTGGTCAGGCGYTGGCGCTGGAGTTCGTGCGGCTACAGTACCGTCACCTGAAGCCTTTGCTGGTGGTGGACGACGGCACGCAGCTGCTGGCCGCAGCGGGCATTCCGGCCACGCTGCCGGACGGCACGCATGACCGGGGCATCATCGGCACCGAGCCGGGGGACTTGACCGGCGCGCTGGCGGCCTTCCGGCAGGTGCTGGCCTCGCATCGTATCTGGGAGCGCGACAGCGATAACCCTAAAGTATAGGAGTAGGAACCCGTCTGTGGTGGTATGCTTTCAGGCAGATTGACAGCTGCTGGACGAATGCATGGACGTATACGCACCACAGACCTGGCTTCCCCATGAGCGCCCGACTTTGCCGGGCTCGCCCTCCAATCCGCTGCATTCCACGCCGCGGCGCATTGCCTTCCTTGTTGTAGGATTCATCGTCGCCATTACCGGCGGCCTCGGAAATGCGCTGATTTCCGTCAATCTGCCGTATGCCCAGGGTTCGCTGGGCGTTTATCAGGCCGAAATCCAATGGCTGCCCGCAGCCTATGTGATGGCCAATATCTCCATGAACCTGCTGCTGGTGAAATTCCGCCAGCAGTTTGGCCTGCGTCTGTTCACGGAGCTGTTCCTGATCCTGTATGCGATCGTGACCATGGCCCACCTGTTCGTGCACGGGCTGGCGTCCGCCATTGCGGTGCGGGCCGCGCATGGCATCAGCGGCGCGGCGCTGACGGTGCTCGGGCTTTATTACACCTTGCAGGCTTTCCCGGCCCAACACCGGTTGAAGGCGGTGGTGCTGGGCGTCGGTTTCGCCCAGCTGGCGATCCCGATGGCGCGCATCTTTTCGTCCGATCTGCTGGAAGTCGCGGAGTGGCGCGGCTTGTATCTGTTCGAGCTGGGCATGGCGCTGCTGTCGCTGGGCTGCGTGCTGCTCTTGCCCCTGCCGCCCGGTGACCGCATCCGGGCTTTCGAGAAGACGGACTTTTTAACGTTTGCTTTCTTTGCGCCAGGCGTGGCCCTGCTGTGCGCAGTGCTGGCGCTGGGCCGCACGGTATGGTGGTTCGATGCGCCCTGGCTGGGCTGGGCCATGGTCGGCGCCATCCTTCTCGGCACGACGGCTGTGGCGATCGAACATAATCGCGCCCATCCGCTGTTGAATATCCGCTGGCTCGCCACAGGCACCATGGCGCGGCTGGCGACCTCGGTGTTGCTGATCCGGATAGTGCAGTCGGAGGCCGGCGGCTCGGTCGGTTTCCTGCAGGCGCTGGGCCTGAACAACGATCAGATGGATGTGCTGTGGATGATTGTACTGATCGCCAGCATACTGGGCATCCTGGTCAGTGCGCTGCTGATTACGCCGGGGCGCATCCATGAGATGCTGATGTTTGCCATGCTGCTGATGGCGATCGGCGCTTACATGGATTCGCAGGCGACCAGTCTGACGCGGCCGGAACAGATGTATGTGAGCCAGTTTCTGATGGCCTTCAGCGGCACCTTCTTTATCGGGCCGACGTTTGTGTCGGGCTTCGGCGCGGTGATTGCGCAGCCGCGCAATCTGATCAGTTTCTCGGTCATGTTTTCCATGACGCAGAACCTGGGCAGCCTGGTGGGATCGGCCGTGATCGGCACCGTGCAATCGATACGCGAGAAATTCCATTCCAGTCAGCTGGTTGAGCATTTGACCTTGCTCGATCCACAGGTCGCAGCGCGCGTGCAGGGCACGGGGTCGGCCTTGAACGGCGCGCTGGCCGATCCCTCGCTGCGGACCGTGCAAGGGGTGGCGTCGCTGGGCGCGGCGGCCACGCGCGAGGCAAATGTGCTGGCGTATAACGACGTGTTTTATATTATTTTCCTGGTCGCCTGCGCCTCTCTGGTGTGGATGGCGGCGCATTACTTCTGGCAGGTCTGCACGCGCTGCCGCCCTGTAGTACCGGCAGAAAACGCCCAGACGGGTATGGCCAAAGCTCCTATTTCTGATCACGGAATGCGATGACAACAGACGACAATAACGCGCCACCGCCTACCGCTACCCCCGCTGCGTCCGCAGCACCGCCTGCGCCGCCGGCCGCGCCGGTAGCTCCGCCTCCCGCTGCATCAGCAACGCCGGGCCAGCCCGAAACGCGCCAGCAGTGGATGGCTGGCGCGGGCTTCGCGCTGCTTGCGCTGATCGGCGTGCTGGTTGTGCTTTACGCCTGGCGTCTGCCGCCGTTCAAGAGTCCCGTTGTCTCGACCGAAAACGCGCTGGTGCGCGGGCAGGTGACCGTGATCGGCACCCAGCTTTCCGGCTATGTCACGGATGTGAAAGTGCAGGACTTCCAGATGGTGAAGCGCGGCGATTTGYTGGTCGATATCGATGACCGCACTTACCGCCAGCGTTATGAGCAGGCTGTCGCGCAGGTCGCCAGCACGAAGGCAGCGCTGGCAAACTGGGAACAGTCGCGCCGCAGCGCGGAGGCGACCATTGTGCTGAACGAAGCGGCGCTGGCAAACGCGCAAGCGCAGGCGACGCGCTCGGCGGCGGATCTGAGCCGCGTCGAGCAATTGACCGAGGATGGTTCGCTGTCGCAGCGCGAAGAGGATGCCCAGCGTGCCACCCGCGCGCAGACCGTGGCTGCGGTATCGCAGGCGCGCGCCAATGTTGAAATCGCGAAGCAGCAGTCGCAGGCGGTGTCGGTCAACCGCGCCGCACTGGAAGCTTCCGTCGCCAACGCGGAAGCTGCGATGAAGGCGGCCAAGGTGGATCTCGACAACACCAAGATTACTGCGCCGCAGGATGGTCAGCTGGGACAGGTCACCGTGCGCAAGGGCGCCTACGTCAATTCCGGCGCCCAGCTCATGGGGCTGGTGCCATCGCAGATGTGGGTGATCGCGAATATGAAGGAGACGCAGATGGCCAATGTGCAGGTGGGCCAGCCTGCCACCTTTACTGTCGACGCGCTGAACGGCGCCACGCTGACCGGGCAGGTCGAGCGCATTTCTCCCGCCACCGGCTCTGAATTTTCCGTGCTGCCGGCTGATAATGCGACCGGCAATTTCGTCAAGATCGCCCAGCGCATTCCCGTGCGCATCCGCATCGATTCCGGCCAGAAGCTCGCGCCGCGCCTGCGGCCAGGCATGTCCGTGATCGTCAGCATCGACACCTCCGCCGTCCTCGACGACTCGGCCAGCGCGAAAGGGCGCCAGCAATGAGCGCCCGCGCTCCATCCGCGCAGCCCCTCGCGCACCCGGCGGCCAGCGGAGAGCAGCGCTTCGCTCACGTCGCGTGCGCGTGCGCGGGATTCGGGCGGCGTGCGGTGGTGGTGGCGGCTGCGGTTTTGCTGGCGGGGTGTGCGGCGAAGGTGGGGCGGGCGCCGGAAAGTACGCTGGCGACGCCGGCGCAGTGGCGCAGTGTGGTGGGGCCGGGGGAAGGCGTGGCGGCGGCGGACGGCAGCAAGCCGGTGGAGCAGGAGTGGTGGCGCGCCTTCAACGATCCGGCGCTGACGTCGCTGGTGGCCACCGCGCTGCAGCACAATGAAGACTTGCGCATCGCCCGTGCCCGCGTCGAAGATTTCCATGCCCGCGTCGCAGCAGCGCGCGCCGGGCAGCAGCCAAGCCTGGCGCTGGCTGCCTCGCCAACCAGAACGCGCACGCTGGCTTACAACGGCGTCCCCTACGACACCAACGTCTTCTCCGCCGAATTTCAGGCCAGCTACGAGATCGACATCTGGGGCCGCCTCGCCAGCGCAACGGAGGCAGCGGCGGCAAGCTACCGCGCCGAACAGGCCAACGCCGACGCAGCGGCATTGTCCATTGYCGCCACCGTCGCCAACGCCTATCTGAACCTGCGCGGCCTGGATGCGCAACTGGAGCTGGCCATCGCCACCCTGAAGCTGCGCGAAGAATCACGTATGCTCGCGCAGCGCCAATTCGAGGTTGGCTACACCTCAAGGCTGGAATGGCTGCAGGCGCAAGCCGAGTATCAGACCGCCGCCGAACAGATTCCGCAGCTGCAAAGGCAAATCTTCGAAACGGAAAACGCGCTAAGCCTGCTGACGGGCGCCAATCCCGGCGCCATCGCGCGCGGTACGGCGCTGGCCGATCTGACCCCGCCGCCTGTGCCGGCCGGCCTGCCATCCGAACTGCTGCGCCGCCGTCCGGACATCGCCCGCGCCGAGCAAAACATCGTCGCCGCGAACGCCAGCCTGCAGGCCACGCGCGACCAGCTGCTGCCATCCTTCCGCCTGACCGCCGCCGATGGCATCCAGTCCACCGACTTCAGCGACTTCCTGCATACGCCGGCGAACCTGTGGCGCATCAGCCTCGGGCTGACGGCGCCGATCTTCGAAGGCGGCCGGGTGCAAGCGCAAACCGATTCCGCAGCCGCCCAGCGCGACCAGGCAGTCTTCGGCTACGAAAGCACGGTGCGAAATGCCTTCGCCGAAGCGGAAAACGGCATCGGTGCGATATACAGATTGCGGGAACAGGTAGTGCAGAACGACGCGCGCCGCGAAACGGCGGCCGAAACGCTGCGCATTGCGCGCAACCGACATCGCAATGGCTATGCGTCCTACCTGGAGGAACTGGATGCGCAGCGCACCCTGTACAGCGCAGACGTCGCGCGCCTGCAATTGAGGACGCGGCTGCTCACCGCGTCCGTGGATCTCTACCGCGCGCTGGGTGGCGGCTGGCAGGCGCCTACTCGATAGGGATAAACAGCTCGCATTCGAAGGCACCGGTCGCAGGATCGGTGCGGAAGTCCGCAGCATAGCGCTCGAAGCAGGCGCCTGGACGATCGCCCAGTCCCTCAACGCCCAGCGTCTGGCCATAGAACTGATGCCATGCCGAGCCGATGCCGTCCGGCGGACCAAAATAGCGCGTGCTCGCAAACCGGCCGCCCGGAATCGTGGCCAGCGAAGCAGGCGCCTCGGCCTCATAGTCCTTGTCCACTTCCACGCAAGCGTCGTAGCGGCACTGCTCTGGCGGTGTGGTGGTCGGATCGTCCAGCGCCACGCCATACGTCACACGGCCCTGCAAGCCGGCCGCCGCCAGCCAGGGCTGCACCACCTTGCGCCAGAACTCGCCAAGCGAYGGACCATAGGGGCCGGTATGGCGCAGGAAAGCTACGCGTACCGGATCGAGTTCAACCACTTTGATATCCATCGCTTGCTCCTATTTCGTTATGGTTATGGGGCCGCCGGAGTGCGAACGGCGGCGCAGCCTGCGCACAGTGCGTTCGACGATCTGCTCCAGGTCATCCACATAGGTGAACACCGCCGGCACCACCAGCAGGCTAAGCAAGGTCGAAGTAATCAGGCCGCCAATCACGGCAATCGCCATTGGGGAACGGAAGCTTGGGTCCGCGCCCCAGCCGAGCGCCAGTGGCATCATACCCGCGCCCATCGCAATTGTCGTCATCAGGATTGGACGGCTACGTTTATGGCAGGCGTCTACCAGCGCATCGAAGCGGCTCATGCCCGCCGCGCGCGCGAGGATCGCGTAATCCACCAGCAGGATCGAGTTTTTGGTCACGATCCCCATCAGCATGATCAAGCCAATCATCGACGGCATGGACAGCGCGCTGCGCGTGACCAGCAGGGCCACGAAAGCGCCGCCGATGGACAGCGGCAGCGCGGCCAGAATCGTCATCGGCTGCAGGAAGTCGTGGAACAGCAGCACCAGCACACCGTAGATGCAGAGCACGCCGATGGTCATGGCAATTCCGAAGCTGACGAACAGGCCAGCCATTTCCTGGGTGTCGCCCGCATCCGCCTGGGTGACGGATGGCGGCAGGTTCGTCATAGCAGGCAGATTGCGCGCTTCCGTATCGATTTCGCCCAGCGAGCGGCTGCCCAGTTCCACGTCCAGCGTCACGTTGCGGCTGCGGTTCAGACGGTCGATCTGGGCCGGGCCTGATTCGACGGTGATGTCGGCCACGGTGGCCAGCAGCACGGGGCCATTGGTGCCGGGTACGGTCAGGCGGCCGATGGCATCAAGGTCGGCGCGCACGGCGTCCGGCAGCTTCACGCGGATCGGCACCTGGCGCTCGGGCAGGTTCATCTTGGTCAGATCGTAGTCGTAGTCGCCGGCGGTGGCCACGCGTACCGTTTCACCGATGGCATTGGCTGTGACGCCCAAATCCGCCGCCTTGGCAAAGTCTGGACGCACGATGATTTCAGGACGTACCAGTGAGGCACTGGACGTCACATTGCCGATGCCGTGCAGCGTGCGCAGTTCGCGCTCCACCTTGCGCGCGGAATCGGTGAGCGCCACCGGATCGTCCGAGCGCAGCACGACCTGAAGCTTGATGCCCGTATCCGGCGGACCGACGGTAAAGCGCGCGCCGGGAATGCCCGACACCTGTTCGCGGATCTGATTGTCGATCTGCGACATCTTTTCCTTGCGGTCGTTGCGATGCCGGGTCGTGATGGTCAGCACAGCGCGGCGCGCCTCGGCTGCAGTGCCGGGCGCGAAGGCATCGCCGGAAGAACCGCCGCCGATGGAGCTGAACACATGCGTCACGGTCGGCACGCGCAGGATGGCCTGCCGCGCCTGTTCCGCAATCACCCTGGTTTCGGCCAGCGTGGAGCCGGGTGGCAGTTCCAGATTCACCATCGTCTGCCCGCGATCGGCCGGCGGCACAAAGCCCGTAGGCAGCAGGCCGACCAGCATGATGGAGCCGACGAAGAAGGCTGCCGACGCCAGCGCCGTGATGCCGCGATGCTTCAGGCACCACTTCATGGTCTTCATATAGCGCTGCATCAGCCAGCCGTCCGGGGCATGGGTGCTGACGGCAGGGCGCAGGAAGTGCGCGGCCATCATCGGCGTCAGCAGACGCGCTACGACCAGGGACGCCAGCACCGCCAGCACGGCCGACCAGCCGAACTGCTTGAAGAATTTGCCGGGGATGCCGCCCATGAAGGCGGTCGGCAGGAACACGGCGACCAGTGCAAAGGTGGTCKCGATCACCGCCATGCCGATTTCGTCAGCCGCTTCCATGGCAGCCTGCATTGGCGATTTGCCCATGTGGAGGTGGCGCTCAATGTTTTCGATTTCCACGATGGCGTCGTCCACCAGCACGCCGACCACCAGGGCCAGAGCCAGCAGGGTCACGGTGTTCAGGGTAAAACCCATCCAGTACATGCCAAGGAAGGCTGGAATTACGGACAAGGGCAGGGCGGCGCTGGCGACCAGGGTAGCGCGCCAGTCGCGCAGGAACCACCACACCACCAGCACGGCCAGAATCGCGCCCTCATACAGCAGCTCCATCGAGCCGTGGAAGTTTTCCTCAACCGGCGCGGCATTGTCGATGGCCTGAGTAATTGCTACGTTGGGATGCTTGCGGCGCAGTTCTTCAATCGCGGCGCGTGCATCGGCCGCCACCTGGGTTTCGCTGGCGCCCTTGGTGCGGAAGATTTCGAACGCCACCACCGGCTTCCCGTCCTGCATGGCGATGGCGCGAGGTTCGGCCACAGTATCTGTCACTTTGGCTACCTGCTCCAGACGCACGTGGCGGCCGGCGCCCAGCGGGATGTCAATTTTCGCCAGTTCTTCCGCCGTTTGCACGGTGGYGATGGTGCGTACCGACTGTTCGGCGCCGCTGACGTCACCGCGTCCACCCGGCGCTTCTTTTTGCACCAGGCGCAGCTGGCGCGACACATCCAGCGCGGACACCCGCAGCGCGGCCATGCGTTCGTCATCCAGCTCCACGCGGATCTCGCGGGTTACGCCGCCCACGCGCTTGACCTGGCCAATGCCCTGCACCGCCAGCAGACGCTTGGTCAGGGTGTTATCGACGAACCAGCTCAGCTCCTGGCTGTCCATTTTCACGCCCGGCTGGGCCTCGACCACAAAGGCCAGCACCACGCGGCCCGCCGTGGAAAGCTTGCTGACCACGGGTTCGCGCAATTCGCCGGGGAGGTCGGCCTTGATGCGGGTAACGGCATCGCGCACCTCGTTCACCGCGTCCGACAGATTCTTCTCCAGTACGAATTCGACGATCACGTTGGCCGTGCCATCCAGGACTTTGGTGCGGATATTTTTCACACCCTGTAGTGTGGCGACGGAATCTTCGATCTTGCGTGCGACCTCCGTTTCCAGCTGGGCCGGCGCGGCCCCGGGCAGGGTGGCGGTCACGTTCACGACCGGCAGTTCGATGTCAGGGAAGTCCTGTACCGGATTGGCCTTGTATGCCAGCAGTCCTGCCAGTGTCAGCAGAACAAACAGCATGATCGCTGGAACGGGATTCCGGATCGAAAGCGCGGAAAAATTCATGGCACGTCCTTAGCGGCGGGCCGCTTTGCCGGCGCCGGCGGCTGCGCTGGTGGCCGCATTGTCCGGCACATAGGTACCGGCACTGCGTACCAGATCGCCGTCGTTCAGGAAGCCGGCCCCGCCCACCACCACCAGCGTGTTGACCGGCAGGCCGTCCAGCACTTCGATGCGGTCGCCGAGCCGGCGGCCGGTCTGCACCTTGAGCTGGGATACGCGCTGGTCGCTGTTCATTTTGAAGACATAGCTGAAGCCATCGCGCACTGCGACAGCCTGCTGCGGCACGGTCATCGCGTCGGACGCACCCAGTTCGAACTGGCCGGTGGCGAACATGCCGGCCTTGAACGGCGGCTGCTTGCCGTTATTTGCCGGCAGATCCACGTACACGATGGCGGAACGGGTCTGCGGATCGATGGTCGGCGCCACCATGCGCACCTTGCCGGTCAGGACGCTGCCATTGGCTGCTTTCACGATGGCGGCATCGCCTATCCTCACGCTGCGCAGCTCGGGCGCGGTGACTTCGGCGCGCCATTCCAGGCGGCCCTGGCGGATCATACGGAACAGTTCCGTGCCCGGCCCCGCCACCACGCCCACGGTGGCGTTGCGCGCGGAGATCACGCCATTGTCCGGCGCCACCACGCGGGCGTACTTCTGGCGCAGGCCTTGTACGGCCAAGGCGGCGCGCGCCGATGCGATGCGGGCATTGGCAGTTTGCTCGGCGGTGAGGTATTGGCTGATCTGCTGGGCGCTCAGCGCGCCGGTGGTTTCGATGGAGCGGGCGCGCGCCGCATTGGCTTTCGCTTCGGCGGCGGCGGCTTCGGCTTCGGCCAGCGCGGCCTTGGCTTGTGCCACGTCGGCGTTCACGGTGTCGGCGTTGAAGAGGGCCAGCAGCTGGCCTTTGGTGACCACGTCGCCCACGTTGACGAAAACTTCGGCCAGGCGCAGGCCGTTCGATTCGCTGCTGATGATGGCTTCCTGCCAGGCCGCGACATTGCCGTTGGCCGTCAGCCGGATCGGCAGCGTGGTTTTTTGCGGATGCGCGGTGGTCACGGTCAGCGAAGGACGGGGCGCATCGGTCTTCCTGTCGTCGGCTGGCGCAGCGCCGGACGCCATGGCTGCAGCAGCGCAGACGGCCGCCAGCAGGGCGGCGCGGTACGGGCGGTTGCGGCGGAGGGACGTCTTATTCATCAGCTTATCCATTGTTATTGTGTCGCTGCCGGGGCGGTCCAGCCGCCGCCTGCTGCGCGGTACAGGGCAATCCATGCGGCGCTGCGTTCGCGCTGCAGATTCACCACCGTGTTTTCCGCCGCCAGCCGGGTGCGGCGGGCGTCTTCCAGTTCGAGCAGGCTGGCGAGGCCGTTGTTGTAGCGGTCCTCGGTGGCCTGGAAGAAGCTGCGGTAGCCATCCAGTGCAGCCTGTGCATCATCGGTACGTTCCTGGGTGCTGTGCAAGGTAACCAGCGCCTGTTCCACTTCGCTGACTGCCTGGCGCACGCCGGCCTGGTAGCGGCTCACGGCGGCGTCGTAGCGGGCGCGCGCCGCATCGACATTGACTCCGCGCGTACCGGCGTCGAAGATGGGCAGCACCATTTGCACCGGGCCAATCTGCCAGGCGTTGGCTGTGACGCTTTGTCCCTCCGCGCGGATATTGCCGCGGCCAATGAAGCCGGACAGCGTCAGTTGCGGGAAGCGTTGCGCCCGCGCGCCGGCCACTTCAAAGCTGGCCGCTGCCACTTCATTCTGCGCGGTGAAGACATCGGGACGCTGGGCCAGCAGCTGCGCCGGCACGGCATCGATGGTGACGCCGGACGAAGGCGCCAGCGGCGCGGCCGTCGCGTTCTCGGCCAGCTTTTCGCGCAGCTGGGCTTCGGGGATGGCAGTCAGGGCCACCAGCACTTTCACATCGATTTCGCAGGCGGCGCGCTGGGCCACGGCGCGATTGTTGCCGTCGGCCGCGCTGGCGCGCGCCAGCGCGTTGTTGGATGGCGACTGGAAGCCGGCTTGCGTGGAAATCGCCGTCAACCGCGCAGTATGCGCGCGCGACGCGGCATCCAGCCTGGTCACCGTCAGCAGGCGTTCGCAGGCGCGCAGGCCGTAATACTGGTTGGCCGTTTCGGCCGCCACGGCGACGCGCGCTTCGTGCCAGCCGGCGTGGGCGCTGTCCAGGCGGGCCTGGGCGGCATTGCGCCGCGCACGCACGCCGCCGAACAAGTCGATTTCCCATTGGGTCTGCAACAGCGCCTGGCTGGTGGTGTTGGTCGGGACATTGGCCTGTTGCTGGCTCATACGCGTAGACGTCAGCACTCCGTTCAGATTGGGCACCAGCGCGGCCCCGGCGGCCACGCGCTCGGCGCGGGCCTGCGCAATGCGCGCGCCCGCGGCAGCGACATCCGGACTGGCCGCCTGTGCCGCTTCGATCAGCTGCACCAGCAGCGGGTCGCCCTGGCCCTGCCACCAGTTCGATAATTCGCTCATGCTGCCGTGATGGGGCAGCGGCGCCTGCCAGACAGGCGGCGCGTTGGACGCGACCTTGGTCGCCGGCCCCTGCACGCCGCAAGCGCACAGCGTCAATGCTGCCGCCGCGGCCAATGTGCGCTGGAGTCTCTTCATTCTTTCTTTCTACCGAACTTTTTCGTTAACTTATCTATTTGTTATAGCGTCCAAATTTACAAAAAGTTGAGGTGAATGAACATTTAATCATAATAATCAAGTATTTAACATCCTGATACAAACGAAACAAAGCAGTCTTTGGC
>NZ_JBFRDW010000079.1:0-13644 GCF_052113985.1 Pseudoduganella sp. RAF53_2
TGTCCTCGGTGTTCGGACCGGTGTAGATATTGCCGCGGCGGTCGGCCGCTTCCGCCGCCACCAGCGACACACGCGGCGGCAGGTCGATGAAGTAGCGGCTGAACAGCTCCAGGTAAGTGTGGATGGCGCCGATATTCAGTTTGCCCGCCGACGCCAGCTTGGCCACACGGGCCGCCTGCGGGCCGGAGAAAGAGAAGTCCAGCTTCGATGCGATGCCACGGTCGAAGACATCCAGATGTTCCGGCAAGGTTAGCACCGACTGCAGCATGTGCAGATCGTTGATACGTTGCGGATCGAGCTGGCACAAGGCCTGCGCCAGGAAGTCCGCCTGCTTCTGGTTATTGCCTTCGATGCAGACGCGGTCGCCGCATTCCAGCACCGCGTGCAGCAGGTCGCCGATGCGGGCGGCCGGCAGGGATTTGCCCGCCAGCTCGCTGCCCAACGCTGCTTGCGCCCGCGCCAGGCGTTCGGCGCGGTTGCGTTGCAGCGTGTCCCATACTCGCGTTGGGGCATTCATTATTTCGCTCCCATGACCATGTCAGGCAGGCCGGTGGCAATGCCGGGGACGACGCAAAGCAGCACTACCGCAGCGACCATCAGCAGCAGGAAAGGCGTCACGCCCCAGATCACGTCCTTCAACGGTATGTCCGGCGCAATATTCTTGATGACGAAGATATTCAGGCCAACCGGCGGGTGGATCAGGCCCATCTCCATCACAATGGTCATCACGACGCCGAACCAGATCAGGTCAAAGCCCGCCTCGCGCAGCGGCGGCAGGATGATCGGCGCCGTCATCAGGATGATCGACACCGGCGGCAGGAAGAAGCCCAGCACGATCACCAGCACCAGGATCGTCGCCAGCAGTACCCACTTCGACAGATGCATACCCACTACCCAGCTGGCGGCGGCCTGGCTGATGTGCAGGTAGCTCATGACGTAGGAATACAGCAGCGACATGCCGATAATCAGCAGCAGCATCGTTGATTCCTTGATCGTTGAAGTCAGGATCGGCGACAGATCCTTCGGCTTCCACGCGCCGTACACGATGGCGATCAGCACTAGTGCCAGCAGCGCGCCCAGGCCCGCCGTTTCGGATGGCGTAGCGAAGCCACCATACAGTGCGATCATGACGCCGATGAGCAGGACGATGAAAGGCAGCACGCGCGGCAGCATTTCCACTTTCTGGCGCATGGTGAAGTGTTCGTCTTCGAGATAGGCCGACTTCACGCCGCCTTGTTCGTAGATGGCTTTCGCAGCGTGATACTCGGAACGGGCGCGGTACACGGCGTAGCCGGCGAACAGCACCACCAGCAGCACGCCAGGGCCAATGCCGGCCAGGAACAGGCGGCCCAGCGATTGTTCGGCAGCGACCGCGTAGAGAATCATGGTGATCGACGGCGGCAGCAGAATGCCCAGCGTGCCGCCCGCCGCGATGATGCCTGCCGCGAAACCGGGAGAGTAGCCGCGTGCACGCATTTCCGGAATACCGGCGGAACCGATGGCGGAGCAGGTGGCAGGCGAGGAACCGGCCATTGCCGCAAACAGCGCGCAGGCAAATACGTTGGYGATGCCAAGTCCGCCCGGCACCTTGTGCAGCCAGGTGTGGATGGCCGAGTAGAGGTCCTTGCCGGCAGGCGATTTACCGATGGCCGCACCCTTCAAAATAAACAGGGGAATGGAGAGCAGCGTGATCGACGCCATTTCCTCGTACACGTTCTGGGTGATCGTGTCGAGCGAGGTTTCCGGCATGAAGAAGTACATGAACGAGGTTGCAACCACGCCCAGTGCGAACGCAATCGGCATCCCGGAGAACATCACGACCAAAGTAACGGCGCCGTACAAAGCGCCAAGAGACAGCTCACTCATGATGCACTTCCTTTATCGGTGATGCGTGCGACGATTTGCAGCAGGATCTGAAGGGTCAGCAAGGTCATGCCCGCCGCCATCATGGAGTAGGGAATCCACAGCGGCGGCGCGAAAGTGGAGGTGGTGGTCTGGCCATCCACCCACGCCTCATGCCACAGCGTCCACGACTTCCAGGAGAAGAAGGCGCAGAAGGCGAAGGACAGCACATCGACGATGAACAGTCGGACAGCATTCACTTTGGGAGGCAGGATCGCCGCCAATGCCTCGATGCCGATATGGCCGCGGAAGGATTGCACATAAGCGCAGCAGAAGAAGGTCACGCCCACCAACATGAAAATGGACGCTTCATCCTGCCAGTCAGTCGGCGCATGGAAGAAGTAGCGCGAGATGACCGAGTAAGTCAGGATCAGCGCCGTCAGCACCATGGCAAACATGGACAGGTAGAGCAGGCCGTTATTGATCTTGTTGATCAGGCCTGCCGCCGATGCAACGCCGGGAGCGGTCGGCAGCACCGGCCCTTTGGCCGGGTTCAGCTCGAAGCCGTGGCTCACAGCGTCTTCTCCGCAAGTTTGAGCAGCTTGGCGCAGTTCTCGTTGCGCTCACCATAGTCTTTCCAGGCGGTGGTGCGGGCGATGTCCTGCCACTTTTTGACGATGGCCTTGTCCAGGTCCACCACTTTGGCGCCGGCTTTCTGGTAGACGGCGGCCACCTGGTCGTCGTCGGCCTTGGCGGCGGTGAGGGCGAATTTTTCCAGGTCGGCGCCAACCGCCATGATGGCAGCTTGCTGGTCTTTCGGCAGACGCTCGTAGGCTGCGCGCGACATCATCAGCGGCTCGAACATGAACCAGTAAGCCGTGCCGCGGCCGGTGGTCAGCGCTTTCGACACTTCCTCCAGGCGGAAGGAGATCAGGGAAGTGGAGGAAGTCAGCGCCGCATCCATGGCGCCAGTCTGCATGGCAGCGTAGATTTCGTTGGACGGCAGGGACACCACGGCAGCACCGGYGGCTTTCAGGATCAGGTCCATCTCGCGCGAACCACCGCGGATCTTCATGCCTTTTGCATCGTCCGGGCTCACAACAGGCTTCACGCGTGAAGCCACGCCGCCCGCCTGCCAGATCCAGGTCACCAGGACGATGCCCTTATCCCACAGCAGTTTGGTCAGCTCCTTGCCGACTTCCTGGTTCTTCCAGCCGTAGCCTTGTTCGTACGAGGTGACGAGGCCGGGCATCAGGCCGATGTTCACTTCAGGGACTTCGCCGCCGGCGTAAGACAGCGGCACCAGCGACATGTCCAGCGCACCCTTGCGCATGGCCGAGAACTGAGCGTTGGTCTTCATCAGCGAAGAACCGGGATAGATATTGAACTTCAGCGCGCCCTTGGTGCGCTTCTCGACTTCGGCGGCGAACATGCGCGCCAGACGGTCGCGGAAGTCGCCTTCGGTGAGCGTACCTCCGGGGAATTGATGGGAAAGCTTCAGGCTGCCGGTCTGCGCCCAGGCCATTTTCAGCCACAGCGGGCTGGTTGCGAGTGCGCCGAGAACAGCCCTGCGGGTCATTTGCGTCATGTCTTCCTCCAAGAAAAGTATGCGTCTTTGGTTTTTATGTATACAAGAATATATTCATGGCATACATTGTCAAGCGAAATATACGTCTTATAATGAGGTCTCATATACATAGAAATGAGCAGTGCTATGACGAAACACTCATCCACCCTGAGGGAAACCATCGAGGAAATGATCGCGATGGGCGAGCTGAAACCGGGGCAGCATTTGGACGAAACCGAGCTGGCGACACGTTTTGGGGTGTCGCGCACGCCCATCCGCGAGACGCTGATTCAGCTGTCATCGATGGGTCTTGTTGTCATCCGGCCACGGCGCGGGGCGATTGTTGCCGAGCTGGGACCGCAGCAGCTGGTGGAAATGTTTGAGGTGATGTCGGAGCTGGAGGCGACTTGCGGCCGACTCGCCGCACGGCGCATGACGCAGGAGGAGCAGCAGGCGCTGCTCGCTGCCCACCAGGCCTGCAAGGATGCCGTGGATGCTCAGGAGCCGGATGAGTATTACTACCGCAACGAGGCCTTCCATGAGGCGATCTATGCGGGTTCGCACAACCAGTTTTTAATTGAACAGACACGCGGGCTGTATCGCCGCCTGCGTCCTTATCGCCGCCTGCAGCTGCGCGTGCGCAATCGCATCGGGCATTCGTATTCGGAACATGACGAGGTGGTGCAGGCCATCCTGCGCGGCGATGGCGAGGCTGCGGCCGAGCTGCTGCGCAATCACGTGATGATTCAGGGGCAGCGTTTCTCGGATCTGATGGCGTCACTGCCGCAGCTGACGCGCAGCGCCGCCTGACAGGAGGCACGGCGGATCAATGATCCGCCCTACGCGAATGCGCCGTGCATCGTAGGGCGGGTCATTGACCCGCCGCTTCGTCGAGCTGCAGCAAAATGTCGCGCACGCGCAGCAGCGCCGTCTCGATATCCATCACGTCGATGGCGCCATAGCCCATGAACAGGCCCTGGCGCGGCGGCATCTCGGTGTAGAAATCCGCCAGCGAATGCAGGCCGACTTCGGCGCGGTGCGCCAGGCGAATCAGCATCTCCACATCCACCCCCGGCTCGGCCAGCGCCGAGATATGAAAGCCCGCCGTAACGGGTACCGCGCGGAACCATGGTGACAGCTCGTCCGCGAACAGGCGCATCAGGCGTTCGCGGCGCGTGGCGTAGATGCCGTGGCTGCGCCGGATATGCTTCAGCAGGTAGCCATCCTCGATGAATTTGGCCAGCGCATGCTGGGTCAGCGTGTTGGGATGGCAGTCCAGCAGATACTTGGCCTTGAGCGCCGCGTTGCGCAAGGCGGGCGGCAGCACCACATAGCCGAGCCGCAGTTCCGGCAGCAGCACCTTGGAGAACGTGCCGACGAAAGCGACCAGTCCCTGTGTATCCATGCTTTGCAGCGAATCGGTGGGACGGCCTTCGTAGCGGAATTCGCTGTCGTAGTCGTCCTCGATGATGACCGCGCCAATCTGCGCGGCCCGTGCCAGCAAGGCTTCGCGGCGGGCCACGCTCATGGGCATGCCCAGCGGCAGCTGGTGGGCGGGCGTGACATAGATCAGGCGCGCGTCCGCCGGAATGTGCTCCACCACCATCCCTTCATCGTCCACCGGTACGGAGGCAATGCGCGCACCCTGTGCCGCAAACAGGCCGCGCGCTGCGGGATAACCCGGATCTTCCATCGCCACCACGCTGCCAGGCTCCAGCAGCAGGCGGCTCAGCAGATCCAGCGCCTGCTGGGCGCCGCTGGTTACCATGACATTGCCACCGTCGGCGCGCACACCGCGCGCGAAGGACACATGGCGCGCAATGGCTTCGCGCAGGATGGGCAGGCCTTCGGTCTGGCTGTACAGGCCGCGCTTTTCACTTTCCTGGCGCAGCGCGTACAGCAAGCAGCGGCGCCATTCCTCGGCAGGGAAATGGCTCTGCGTGCCGCGGCCGCCGATGAAGTCGAAGCGTGAACGGCCTTCAGGCGTTACGCGCAGCGGCGTATGCAGCTTCTCCCACTTTTGGAGGATGTCCGCGCTGGCCAGCGCCGGTGTGACGGTGCGCTGCAGGCGCGGTTCGGCGGGCGTGCGTACAAAGCTGCCGGCGCCGATGCGGCCTTCCAGCAGCTTGTCCAGGGTGAGGCGGCTGTAGGCTTCGGCCACCGTTTTGCGCGAGACGCCAAGCTGCTCGGCCAGCAGGCGCGTTGGCGGCAGTTGCTGGCCGTCTGCCAGGCGTCCGCTGCGGATGGCGTCGGATAGTTGGCGGTAGACCTGGCCCGCCAGATCCTTGCGGCCTTCGATAGTGATGTGCAGTTCCATGCCGCCAGCGTGCCGCCTGCGCCGCTGTTTGTCCAGTGATAAGTAAATTAATTAGTTTACTTATATGCTGGGCTGGCATATAGTTCAATCCATGAAGAACACGCTCCTCATTGCAGCCACCTGCCTGTTGGCCTTGTTGTCCACGGTGGGCACCTCGCTGCCATATCCGATTCTGCCGCCGCTGTTTGCAGGCGATGCGCCGAATGCGCTGAACAACTTCCTTGGCCTGCCGCCCAAGCTTTTGTTCGGTATCGCGCTGACCATCAACCCGATTGGACTGCTGATCGGCACTGCGCTGATCGGTCCTTTGTCCGACCGCTTCGGACGGCGCCCGCTGTTGCTGGTGACGGCTCTTGGTGCGGCCGTGGGTCACGCGCTGACGGCTGCGGCGCTGGTGGCGCAGTCTTATCCCTTATTCGTGCTGGCGCGCTTTGTGACCGGTCTGCTGGAAGGGAATGCTGCCGTGGCGCGGGCGCTGGTTGCGGAACGGCTGGATGGTCCGCTGCGCCTGCGTGCGCTGTCGCTGGTGAATGGCGCGCTGCATCTGGGCTGGCTGGTCGGCCCGGTGCTGGCAGGCTTTACGCAAGGCTTCGGCATCGCCGTGCCGTTCCTTGTTGCGGTAGTGGCGCTGGTGCTGGCGGCGGTGCTGGTCGCCGCGACCGTACCGCGCGAACAGGTGCACAACGATGGCAGCTCGTGGTGGCAGGTAGCGCGCGAGCGCCATGTGGTCAAGCTGCTTGGCCACACGGACTTGCGTACGCTGTTCATCATCCAGCTGGCTGCCACCTGCGGCGTGACGGCCTTCTACGAATACTATCCACTATGGCTGGTGGAGCAGGGCGGCTACGATGCGCGCGGCATTGCCACCATCAATATGGCGCTGTGCGCGATCATGACTCTGGCTGCTGTGATTGCGGGCCGTCCCAGCAAGACCGATCCACTCAAGCGTGCCAGCATGTTCGCGACTCTGGTGGGCCTGGCGGTAGCCGGCGTCGCATTGGGGAATATGTGGACCGGCTTGATCGCGATCGCCCTGTTCGGCATTCCCAACGCCTTCTACAATGCCACGCTGCAGGCCTGGTGCGCCGAGAGGTTCACCGCGCACGGCCAGGGCTCGGTCATGGGATTACTGTCGATGACCTTCTGTTTTGCTAATATCCTGATGGCGCTGATCGGCTCGGTGCTGACGCTGGCCGACACCCGCCTAATCCTGATTCTTGGCGCGGTGCTGAGCGTCTGGGCTGGCCGGCGATTACGCGGCTGGCGCGGAGAGCTGGCGCCGGCGCCTACCAACATTACCGGAGCAAGCATTTGAACACCGCCGACCAGATTCTCTTCCTGCTGAAAACGCGCGGCGCGAAGACCGCCCAGCAACTGGCGGACATGCTGGAGCTGACCTCGATGGGTGCGCGCCGCCATCTCGAAGCGGCCGAGGAAAAAGGCCTGGTGACCTACGAGGATGTGGCCGAAAAAGTGGGCCGCCCTTCGCGCCGCTGGCTGTTGACCGAAGCTGGCCATGCACGTTTCCCCGACCGCCACTCCGACCTCACACTGCAATTGATCACGCAGGTGCGCTCGCTGTTCGGCGAGGAAGGCATGGAAAAACTGATCATCGCGCGTGAGCAAGCCAGCGAAGCCTTCTATCGCGAAGCCATTGACGATAACGCCGCGTTGGCCGAACGCGTACAGGCTTTGGCCCTGGCGCGTGACGTGGAAGGCTATATGGCCGAAGTGGAGCAGCAGGACGACGGCACGCTGCTGCTGGTCGAAAATCACTGTCCGATCTGTGCCGCCGCCCGCGAGTGCCAGAGCTTCTGCCGTTCGGAGTTGGACGTGTTCCGCCGCGTGCTCGGCCCCGGCTGCAAGGTCGACCGCGCGGAGCATATCCTGGCCGGACAGCGCCGCTGCGCCTACGTCATCAAGCCGGTTTGAACAGCACCAGGGTGCGCTGGAAGTACATCAGCACGCCCATCGCCAGCGACACGATCGCCAGCACATGGAAGTATTCCAGACCTGACAGCAGGGCCGCCTGCTGATTCAGCAATTGGGTCAGCTGGCCAAGCGCCACCTGGCCCGCCTGTGCGCCGTGCGTCGTACCGAAGGCATTGGTCAGCTGCTCCAGCAGGCGGCCCAATTCCGGATCGCCTGAGGCAAAGCGGCGGTTCAAGACCGACAGATGTTCCGCCGTGCGCCATTGCTGCAGCAAGGTTGCGCCACCAATGCCCAGCGCCACGCCGAATTGCGACAGCATGTTTTTCACCTGCTGGCCGTGCATGAAGGCGACATCGTCRTTTGCCAGTTCGGCGAAGCCGTGCAGCGCCGTCGTAGCCTGCACCACCACCACGAACATGCCGAAGAAGGCGATGGCAGGTAGCACATTGCGCCA
Organism: Pseudoduganella sp. RAF53_2; assembly: GCF_052113985.1. NCBI lineage: Bacteria > Pseudomonadati > Pseudomonadota > Betaproteobacteria > Burkholderiales > Oxalobacteraceae > Pseudoduganella > Pseudoduganella sp. RAF53_2. The sequence goes on from NZ_JBFRDW010000079.1 coordinate 8,113, forward strand.
CAGGTTGGCTTCCACCGTCAAACGCGAGAGCATCCAGGCGCTGATCGCCAGGGACACGAAGGACGCCACATAGAACTTCTTCGGCGACGGCGAGGTTTTCAGGATACGCAGCTTGACGATCAGCGCGAGGAAGGCGGAGCTCAGACCGATCGACTGAATCATTCCAGCGCTATGCCAGCTGAAACCCATGGCTCGCTGCATCAGGCTTGGCAGCATCACATTGTTGGCGCCCAGGACCACATAAGCCAGCACGAACACGCCCAAGCCAGCCAGATAACGCTTCTGCACCAGGCGCTTGAGCACCAGCAGCGGACGTTCATGGTCATGCTGGTGACGCACGAACCAGACAATGGCCGCCGCGCCGGCGAGGCCGAGCACCAGGAGATAGGGCAGGCTGCTGTAGAAATCGTAGAGCGCGCGCTGGATGGCGAACAGCACCAGGAAGCTGCCGGCCGCCATGGCCAGCAAGGGACCCATATGGGCGCTGGTGTGCTGCTCGGCGGGCAGCGGCTGGTCCGGCACCGCGGCCGTGGCCAGTGCGGCGGCCAGCAGGGACAAGGCGATCAGGACCACGAAAATGCCGGCGAACCAGTCGGCCTCGAACAGTTCGGCCACCGTCCAGGCAGCGGCAGCGTTGCCGATGGTAAGGGCGCTGGCGAACGACAGGATGCCCTTCATGCGTGCCGGGCTGGCGGGAATGAGGTTGACCAGCATGCGCGCGCTGGTCATGAAGGCTGCGCCGCCCAGACCCATCACGATGCGGCCCAGCAGGAATTGCGTGAACGTTGCACTCAGCGCGCTGATGACGGCGCCGGTAATGAAGAAGACGATGGAACCGTAAATGAATTTGCGCCAGCCCAGGCGCTCGATAAACCAGCGCATCTTGGCGATTGAGGCAATGGCCACGGCCGCGTAGGCGGCGGTGACGATGCTGTATTCCTCCGGCGAGGCATTGATCTGGCCCTGGATGGCGCTGGCGCCGAAGGCCAGCATGCCCGCCTGCAGGAACTCGATAAAGTTCAGCACGAAGATCGTGGCCAACAGAAGCTTCATGCGCGGTTGGGCTGGCGCGTTCATCTCAGTTCACCTTGGCCAGCTGGCCGGTGCCGACGTTGGCGGCGATGATGCGGGCGACGGCCGCATCGGCGTCCTGCATTTCATGCTCGAACACGTCGGTGCTGTAGACCGTGTTGGCGGCTTTGACGGACGGGTTGCCGGGCTGGCTGGTGTCCACTTCCACATGCATGGACAGGCCCAGTTTCAGCGGATGCGCGGCCAGCTCTTTCGGATCGAGCGCAATGCGCACCGGCACGCGCTGAATCACCTTGATCCAGTTGCCGCTGGCATTTTGCGCCGGCAGCAGGGCGAAGGCGCTGCCGGTACCGGCTTCCTGGCCGATCACGCGGCCGGTGTAGCGCACGCTCTTGCCATACACGTCCGCCACCAGCTGTACCGGCTGGCCGATATGGATCTGGCGCAGCTGCGATTCCTTGAAATTGGCGTTGACCCACATCTGGTCCGGCGGCACGATGGACATCACGGCGCTGCCCGCATTGATGCGCTGGCCGATCTGCACATTGCGCTTGCTGACGTAGCCGCTGGCCGGTGCGCGCACGGTGGTGCGGTTGGCGGCCACGTAGGYGTCGCGCAATTGCGAGATCGCCGCCTGCACGTCCGGGTGGTCGGAGATGGTGGTTTTGTCCACCAGGGCTTGCGAACTGGCCAGCTGCTGCTGGGCCACATCCAGCGCGGCCTGCGCGGCTTTGACGGCATCTTCGGCGTGGTGCACATCTTCGCCGGACACCGCGCCGCTACTGGCCAGCTGGCGGCGGCGCGCCAGGTCGGCCTGCACGCGGGCCAGATCGGTCGCCCGCAGCGTGACGTTGGCTTTGCCCTGTGTGGCGTTGGCGAACTGCACGCGCACCTGGCGCACGGCGCGCGAGAGCTGGGCTTCGGCGCGCGACACGGCCAGTTGGGCATCCACATCATTCAGGCGCAGCAGCGGTTCGCCGGCTTTCACGAAGTCCGTATTATCGGCCGCAATCATGGTGACGCTGCCGCCTACTTGCGGCGTGACCTGGATGATATTGCCTTCGACGTAAGCGTCATCGGTCGATTGCGCGGAAGGGTTGGCATTCATCAGCCAGGCCGCGCCGGTCACGCTGGCTGCGAGCACTGCACCGGCGGATACGTAGATCTTGTTCATGGTGGACTCCTATCAGTAGCCGCCGCCAAGCGCGCGGGCGAGGTTCATATCGAGGTCAAAGGCGCGGGTATCAAAATCGATCTGGGTGCGCTGCTGCGCTAGCACCTGGCTTTCCACCGCCAGCACCTGCAGGTAGTTGCCCAGGCCGGACTGGTAGCGGCGCACCGCCAGGTCGTAGGCTTGCTGGGCCTTGGCCAGCGCTTCGTTCTGATAGGCGGCGCGTTCCTGCAGCCATTGGATGGAGGTCAGCTGGCTCACCACGTCGCGCAAAGCATCGACCAGGGTCTGGTTGTACTGTTCGACCGCCACGTCGTAATCGGCGTTGCGCAGCGCCAGGTTGCTGCGCAGACGGCCGCCGTCGAAGATGGGCAGAGACAGCCCGCCGCCGAGGGAGGTGATCTGGCTGCCGCCTTGCAGGAATTTGCCGAAGCCCAGGCTTTGCAGGCCGATCAGGCCGGTCAGATTGAAGCTGGGGTAGAACTGGGCCTTGGCGACTTTGAGGTCCTGCAGCGAGGCTTCCACGCGCCAGCGCTGTGCCACCACGTCGGGGCGGCGGGCCAGCAGTTCGCTCGGCAAGGACGAAGGCAGGCCGGCCGGCTTCACGGCGTGCAGCTGCGGCGGCGCAATGGCGGCGGCACGGTCGGGACCAGCCCCCGTCAGCGCAGCGAGCTGGGTTTGCAGCAGCGAGATCGCCTCCCGAGCAGCGGCGATCTGTTCGCGCGCCACCGGGATCGCCAATTCTGCCTGCTTCAGATCGACGTCGGAATCGATCTGGGCGGCGACACGCTGGCGGGTCAGGTCCAGCACATGCTGCCGCTGCTTGAGCACCGATTGCGCCAGCGCCAGCTGGGCGTGGGCTTGATTCAGACGCAGATAACTTTGCGTGATGCCGACGATGAGCAGCAGGCGCGTGGCCTGGGCGTCCACTTCGGCGGCGTTTTGGCGGCCGATGGCAGCTTGCAGGTCCGCTTCGTTCTTGCCCCAGAAATCCAGCTCATAGGAAAAGTTCATGGTGGCGGCGTTGGCCCACTGCCAGTTGCCGGCCAAGGTGGGCGGCAGGGCATTGTTTTCGCTGTACAGCTGGCGGGTGCTGCTGGCGTTGGCCGTCACTTGCGGCGACAGCTTGGCGTTGGACAGGCCTTCAATCGCGACGGCCTGGCGTACGCGCGCCTCGGCGATGCGCAAGGTCGGGCTGCCGGCCAGGGCTTCGTCGATCAACTGGTCCAGCTGGGCATCGCCGTAGCGCTTCCACCAGTTGGCGGCGGGCCAGGCGGCAGCGGTCACGGGCACGTTGGCGAGCGTGGCGCTGGCGGCCAGCTGGTCGGCATTGCGCAAGGTGGACTGGGGCTTCAGGCCACCGTCGCTGGCACAACCTGCTACCAGGGCCGCGATGGCCGCCATGCCGGCAAGGGAGAAGGGCGCTTTCATCATTTTCCTCTTGGTATGTAGCTGCCTAGGCAGGTATTTAATTAAAAAAAATCAACGCTCGGCGTTGGCCGTGATCTTTTGCAGGAAGTATTGCAGCTGGGTTTCCTCCACCGGCGACAGGCCTTCCAGCATGCGCTCGTGTACCTTGCTCACGCCTTCCATGATTTCCGGGTAGATGGCGCGGCCGGTTTCAGTCAGCTCCAGGATCAGGGTGCGGCGGTCGTTCGGCGAACGCACGCGGCGTATCCAGCCTTTTTCCTCCACCCGGTCCAGCAGGCGCTTCATGGCGCCGGTGTCGATGTCGAGGAAGCGGGCAAACTCGCTCAGGGTCGCGGCGCGTTCGTGGGCGATGCCGACCACCACGCGGAACTGGGCCGAGGTGATGCCCAGCGGGGCGAGTTCCTTTTCGATTTCGCGCGTGACGGCGTTGCGGGCCTCGGTGAGGAGGTATCCCAAAAAGCCACCGCGCATCGTGTTCCAGGCAGGTTTGTTCATCGCATTTCCTTCATTGATGAACTAAGTATATTGCCTAGGCAGAGAATGTCAAGGCAAATAAGCGACGGCCCTAGTGGCCCTGGTGTAGAGTGGTAAAAACTGCAAGGGAGGCTGTATGGAATTCGAGGAAGAACGCCGTCAATTCATTGCTGAAGTATGGCGGCGCTTTGAGGAAGTGCAGAACTGGGCGATTGCGAACTGGCCGGATAAGGAGCATCCGCTGACCACGTCCGACTTCGTGGAAGGGCGCAAGGAAATCCTCGGACTGGGCCTGCCGCCCGCCCAGCGGCTGTCGGCGCCGCCACCGGAGGCCGCGCCCGACCCCGAACACGGCGGCCCTCAGTATGTGGAAGTGACGCCGATGCCGTGGCCCTGATCAGCTCTTTGCGGGATGGGCCAGGAAGTAGGCGATCCAGCTAAGCACCAGCAGCACCAGCACGCCGTACGCCAGGTGCAGTGCGCTGTCGAACAGCAGCGGCGCAACCAGGCCGGACACCAGCGCAAACAGCAGCATCTGGATGAAGGACTGCATCGACGCAGCCAGTCCGCTGTTTTGCGGGAACAGCTCCATGGCGATGATGGTCAGCGGCGGCATGGCGATCGCCAGCGAGAAGGAATACGCGAACAGCGGCAGCACCGCCCACGGCACCTCCGCCGGGAAGAACCAGTTGTACCCCACATTGATCAGCACCGCCACCAGCATGCCGTTATAGCTGATGCGGATCAGCGCACTGCGCGACAGCTTGTGCGCCAGCTTCCCGCTCAGCATGGAACCCGCCACGTGGCCGGAAATCAGCGGAATGAACAGCCAGGCGAAAGCCGTCTCCGGCAGGTGCAGGATGTTCATGATGAAGTAGGCGGCCGAACCGATATAGAGCGCGAAGCCGCCAAAGGCCAGGCCCAGCGCCACGGCCAGCAGCAGGAACTGGCGATGGCGCAGCACCTTCCAGTAATTGGCCGCGATCAGGCCCAGATGCAGCGGATGGCGTTTTTCGACCGCCAAGCTTTCCGGCAGCCAGCGCCAGACGGCAATGAACATCACCACGCCAAAGGTGGTGAGGAACCAGAAGATCGAACGCCAGCCGAAGGACACCTGCAGCCAGCCGCCCAGGATCGGCGCGATGGCCGGCGCCAGGCCGAACACCATCATGATGTTGCCGAGGATTTTCTGGGCCTCGATGCCGTCAAAGCGGTCCTGCACGATGGCGCGGCCGATCACCGAACCGGCGCCGGACGCCAGTCCCTGGAAGATGCGGCAGGTGAGCAGGAAGCCGAAGTTGGCGGCCAGCGCGCCACCCAGCGAAGCGAGGATATACAGCACCAGCGACCACAGGATGACCGGGCGGCGTCCGAAAGAATCGGATAAAGTCCCGTAGAACAGCATCATGGACGCAAAGGTGAAC